>CALGNI010000055.1 GCA_937958645.1 Candidatus Absconditabacterales bacterium | reverse complement strand
CGCTTTGCATCCAAAAAGACGCTTTACCTCAAGATCTGATGTTTCAAGGATGCATGAATCTAAACTCACGTCTCATTGCCTCATTTTAGTACTTGATTCGTCTCATCCTCACGTGCACCCAAAAAGTTTAAAGTTTTCATTGTCTTGCATTTTCTTATGTTGTATATATATATATATATATATATATATATTATCGTAGTTTAGTTAATTTTATAGTATGAAATATATAATTGTATCAGTTAGAAGATCTAGAAGAACTATGGTAACATAGCTAGATTTCTCGGTACATAAAAAATGAACTACCGCGAGATCGGTAGTTTTTTTTATTACATTTAGTCTTTACAAAACCATGAAGATATACATAAAGTATTGTAATCTTAAAATATTAAGACATAGTTGCGCAATTCAACATATCGATTTAATTTGTAATATACTTAATGGAAATATCAAATTTAGAAGAATCAGCTTTTAAAAAAAATAAATCACTTAAGAGCGAACCCTTATTTTTAGAACTAAAGTGATCGATTGTGAAGCAATACATTACCTTGGAACAGGCTAGTCAGATAAATATGATGATTAGGAACGAAAATAGAGCGAATTGAGAACATATGCTTGAGAGGAGTGATGAGAAAGTAATGACTAGGGCGAATCAGGCATGATGTAGGGTATTACTTTCATGAGATGAAGTTATTTGATTTGTATATAATACACCGATTCAATTTAAGACTATTGACTGAGTGAGAAATTCTATTTTTGAGATATGATGATGGATAAGGAAAGCGTGATATTGATGAAAATGAATTTGAAGCAGACTTTTTAAAGAATTACTCTTATGATCACAAGATATTCCAATTATTGCAGTGAGTAATCAAAATCATGTAATTAATCTTTTTATTAGTAATGGTTTACAGGAGATTAATGTAAGAGATGATTCTTTCCCCAAAAATATACCAATTGATTGATCTAAGATTTTAGAAGACGATCATGTATATTGAAATAAAAAAATGATTGATCTAGTTTTAAGTCAATCTTAATGGTTTTGAAATAAAATGAAAAGAAATGTAAAATACCTTAATTGAAATTCTTTTTAATTAATTATTAAATACTATGGAAACTAAAAACGCAGCTTCAAACTTCTCAGATGAAAAAACACCTATCAAAGAGCAAGAGATGAAGTTGATTTGAATACTCTCATGATCGTGACCTGAAGCAGGATTAGCAATCACTCAAGAAATGCATGAATATCTTCAATGAGAATACAATGCAGTAGATGATTTAGATTATCCTGATTATATTTTGTACAATAAGCCATTAAGAGGATTTGGTGTAACATGAATTGAACAGCCAGAACTGGTAGAAGAAGATTTTGTAAATTCTATGAAAAAACTAGATAATATGTGAGCTGAAATTATTTGAATAGCCTGTAATACATTGCACTGACTGCTAGATAAGGTCGAAGATCAACTTGATGCAACAGTTATAAATATGATTCATGAAACCTGTAATAGTATTTGAGATAAAGATAATGTGCTTGTTCTTTGTTCTGCATCTACGACAAAAATGGGTATGTATGAAAAATATTTAAAGGATGTGCTTAAGAAAGAAAATGTTCTTACATTATCATGAGAAAATCAAGATAGAATAGATGAAGTGATAGAATCAGCTATGGGATGAAACCAATGACAAGCTGAAATAGATATGGTGAATACTGTGATCTCTTCATATAAAAATGAGTGACCTGTGGATGCAGTAATTTTAGGTTGCACAGAGCTGCCTTTAGCGTATTCACAAAAGGATTGTAATCTATATGTAGCTAGTAGTAATAATGTTCTTGCAAAGACTTTAGTTGAAGAGGCAAAAAAATAATTTTATAATTTGATGTATATTATGGAAAAACAATATAATAATACGGTAAATAGATCGTTACTTTCTGAGGAAAAATTAAAAGAAATTCAACTAATTGAGAATCAATTTAGCATAAATGAATGACAGCAGTTAACTAAGGAGGATGCAATTTATTTGTCTAAGCAGCTTGATAAAAGCACAACAGTAGTCTCAAGAGATCCAGAGTGGTTAATGGAAAACACAAAGGAAAAGAATTCAGTTGCAGTTTATGATTATAATAAATTAATATGATTCATACTAATGGATGTATATCCTGATGATTATCATTGAAAAAATATTCATGAAAGAGTATCATTACGAGTCGATCAATCTTATAGAGGGAAAAAGATATGAAAATATCTTATCATGAAAATAACTAAGGATTTTGAATGACAGCCTATTGCGTCATACACTCCCAATGAAAAAGTATGACATGTAAGTAAAAATTATTTATGATTTGAGGAAATTAAAATCAACAACATAACTCCGGCAGTTGTTAAAATTTTGGAGTCTTGATGACCTCTTGATGGTGAATGATATAAATTCTATTTTAATAAAGAATTAATTCAACTAATGTCTCAAGATGAAAAGTCTAAATGAATTACTATAGATGAGAATACTAATCTTTAAATTTAATTTTTATTGATGAATATAAATAGCTATACATACGAATCTTGAATTCCATGACACAAGGTACTGATCTTGTGAGCAATACACGGAAACGAGCCTTGTGGAACTATAGCTATACAAAAGCTAATTTCTCAACTAGATAGTTGAGAAATTAGCTTAAAGTCTTGAATGCTTACTTTAATTCCAATTTGTAATCAAAAAGCACATGATTTGGGACAAAGACAGACAGAAGAAAATCTCAATAGAATGTTTAACCCAGAAAATAAAAGCGATTCATATGAAGCAACTTTAGCAGCAGAAATAAGAGAATATATCGAAAATAGTGATTATATGTTAGATATTCATTCGCTGAGTTGATGAGACTCAACGTTTATGTTTAAGAGTGAGTTTTGAAATAATGAACTCGATGAATATGCATCAACGATGTGAATTAAAGAAGTTATTAGTTGATGGAATGAAATTTATCAAGAGAATGAGTTGCGATGTACGGATGATTTTGCGAAATCATGTTGAGTGAAATGAGTGTGTATTGAATGTGGTCAACATGAGGATCCTAATGCGCCTATTGTTGCTTATGACGCAATCATCAATTCACTCACGCATCTTTGATTAATTGATTGAGTGGCAGCTTATCAAAGCGATATGTACCAATTGCATATGAATACATTAATCCTAAAAGATAAAGAATGAAGTTTTGCCAAAATTCGAAAGCATTGAGATGAAGTAAAAGCTTGAGAAGTGATTGCTAGATATCAAGATTGAACAGAAATAAACGCTGTTGAAGATTCACTAATTCTATTGCCGAAACATTGGGCAAAAAAAGGAGAGGAACGATTCTATTTATGAATTAGTGTCTAAATCGAAAATAATATCATACCATTTGATTCCTAAAAAATAGTTGTGGATTGAGAAACGATAGACCAATGAGTTAAATTAAAAGCAGAGATAAGTGTCTAATCTCCCTTTTACTCATTCTATTCAACTTCTTTAAACTAGTTCGTAATTTATCCAACTCAAACCATTACCTATCAAAAATCTCTCTGAAACTCAATCATTCCAAGGAGGTCGGAGATGAGCTTGTTTTTGATAAATGTTTTTTGTTCATCGTTTACTACTTCTCATAAACCATCTAAGATGCTATAGTTGTTTGGTAGTTTTTTTATTTTTTGAGAAAGTGTTGTTCGAAATATTTTCATATCACCACCAGTCCTTTCTAGAATCAGTGCAGTATTCATCTCAAATCATTGACTGAGAAAGTAGTGCATGTCGTATATATCTCTATTGAGTCATCTTTCCAAAAATGCGACAAGTTTATTGGCAACTAGCGTTGGTCTGTCTTGAACAATGATGTCTGTCCCATAAAAATTAATCGTCTCATAGTTGTTATTTTTCCATATTTTTCTTGAGATATCGATTTTGATGTTATCATATCAGGATTTATAAGACAGGAGAAGGTGCTTCTTTTGTTTGACAGTACCATACTTAGAGGCAATGCTTGCGATATCATCGTATATACGTAGTGATGAATCTTCCGATCTCATATCAAGATCTATATCAGTAGAAAATCTATCCAATCCATGAAGAAAGTATGCAGCAGTTCATCATTTGAATCCTATATGCTGAGCGTAGGGGAGTTGAAATATTTCTTGTATGATTTTGAACATAGTATGTCTATGAATCTTTTTGTCGATCATGAGCTAATTGTGAAATAATAGAAATGACTCTTTGATTGTAGTGATGAGATAAGCTTATGGCTAATTTCCGGTCTATCATGCTTAGATCATCACTGTGCCATGATGGATATAGGTAGTGACAATCACATAAGGCTCTTTCTGGGGTGGCTTTTACTGTATGGTTTTCAATGATGATTCATTCTGGATTACTAAGGATCTTGTTTTTGATTTTTTTGTAGGTATAAGTGATATTGTCGATGTTTTTGGTAAGTGTATTGTCTGAGACACTTGTGATGGTACTGCCATAATACTGAAATATAGCTCCAACTTCTTTTAGCACTGTCTCACATGACACATAACTGTTTTTTTTGAGTTTATTTGCGAGTTCGATGGTGTTGTAAGTTGATAGTGTCCATACTCCATTTTGGACTTTTTTCATGATGTTCTTTTTTTTTATTCTCTGCAAAAAATTCCTCACCGATTGGGCTTGAGTGCTCCCAAACAGGAGCATGAGATCCTGGATATGGAAGACAGTTTTACCTGAGCTAATAATCTTTTCGTATTTCATAGGTAATGAGATAAGGCTATAATTTCATTTATATGTACTATATATGTAGTATATATTAATGAAATTTTTGAAAAATGCAACTAATCTTTCGAAGAACAAGTATCAAGAAGCTAGTTTCGTCGGTAATACTTCGAAAGGTAGCGTGATCATCTTACAACGCAGTGCTATAATTATGTAAATTCAAGGTTTTGAAACGGCTTAGAGAAAATGTATTTAGCACAAGTATTCTTGAGTAAATATAATTCATGATACTAATCTCACCTACCAACTTAGAATTTCCTATATACTAAAAAAATGCCATCTCTAGAAAACTAGAGACGACTTTTAAAATATCTTTGTAATACGATCTATCTATACCATTCCTCTCTATCCTTTAGAACTGTGATTCCTTTTTTAGTGATTTTGATTCTCGTATGAACCATCCCCTTGGGCTTAAAGATGAGGTGTATTTGTCGATCTGTTTGCAGAATATTAAACAAGGTTTTAATATTCTTTTTCTTTTTTAGCAATTTGATAACAGCATCTTCTCTTTTATGCCAATGATTCCCTAAAATGACATTAATTTCATGTCTCGTGACAATCTCGTCTTCCTTGATAAAACCATTAGTCTTTAATTTCACGGTAAACCAATAAGGATCACTCCCTCTTTCAAATATTTTTGCCTCAAGGAATATTTGCTGCATGAAGGTAAATAATGTTTCGTTTTCTTTCATTTTTATTTGATTATGTGAGTTGATGTTATATTTATTATATAGAGCAATGTCAATATAGATTGTGGTAACTGCTCACAAGGGTATAATACTAATTACTATATAGTATATATCGAAACATGATTCCGTTGCGTTCCGCTACCACACGTAACATCAACGAAGGGTCGTCGGCCGCCGAGCGGGACGCGGACCGACTAGGGGTTTTTCGATATTGTTCAACGAAGTATGAGTTGTTTCAATATCAGATGCAGAGCAAAGCTTCGTTTTTGGGCCTATGCCAAAAATGAAGAAGGGAGCATAGTTATGCTAATTAGTAATCTTAACGTATCGAAGCTATGCATACTTGTGAGCAGTTACAAATTATCAACCTCCATATACATCCACCTTCTCCTCACAAAATCCTCAAACCCTATATAAACAATATCCTCACATCACATCAAGGCAAACTATTTGTATGATCCTAAAACAACCCACCCGACCAGGTAGGTTATTTTTTTGTTTTTTCTGAACCTCATAGCTATACTTAAGGAAGCTCTGAAAAATTAAAGCACCAAACATAAAGAGATTCCTTTACTTATTTTTTCTCCAATGGACAAGCAAAAAGAGATCTCCAAAAAAGTTAATTTATCTAAAGATACCATAGAATCTATAATTCTTGATCCGCAAAAAAGGATGATGCTGACATCTCAATATCAAACTATGTTGGTTGACTTGTTCAAAGCGCATAAAGCATGTGAAGGTTCGAGTGATACCGAAAAGGAGGAGATTCAAAAAACGATCCATAATATTGAGTCTTACTTGTATAAGGAAAGAGAATTTACTCAGCTTTGGAAAGATTTACAGTCTGAAAAAGGATTGCTATCTGAATATCAAACCCATGCTCCTCATATGAATAGTATTGATATCAGTAATGAAGATCGTAAAGAATTTGAGGTAATTCGTGAAAAAAATCTAAATGAACACAGATGACTCTATCTCCATTTAGACCATCCACTCAAGCAAAGATCAAAGAGGTTAATTAATCAAATGCCTGTTTGAGACCTAAGGATTCTGTTGGCTTGAATTGAAATTGATGAAGATCTTGTCGAACAGCAATGTTCAAGACTCTTTTTCGATGTACAAAAAAACGTTGATTGCCAATGTCATCTGACAGAGAAAAGTATTGAATTTGAACTTATGGGGAATGATGATCAACAACAAACGCTCAGCTTTGATATACGTCATTTTACTGATGATCAAAATATCCAACTCATTAAATACCTTGGTCCAAAAGGACGAAGTATTCCTGCTATTATGAATATTTTTTCTGCTTCATCATTGTTTAATAAGCCTAAATCAGAAAATTGAGATAAGTAGTTAAGAAGTACTTTTGAAGTAAGTTACAGAGCTTGCTTTTCTTCGAAAAAAAAGGCAGCGATCAAAAGATCACTACCTTAGGGGGAGAGGAGGAACTCATTGCTTAGTTTCCTGCCTCAATGTTTAAAGGAGTGTTGCTCCCTTTGTTTTTTGCTTCTACTTTTTTCTCTTCCTCATACTTATCAAACTCAAGTTGACTTAAGTTGCTGGAGAGTACACTAATTTCATCATATTCTGTTTGTTGTTTGAGTATGGTTTCTTCAATTCTGCTTAAATACTCAACACTTGCCTCAAACAAAAACTTTTTATCACTTGCTGTGAGACTTTTGTCATGCAAGAGAATTTCATTAGTCGCAGTATTTTGCTTATGAAATTTGTTTTTTCTTTTAGTGATCTCATCAGTCAAGAATGCAGATGTATGAACATACGCTGTAGTTCTACCTTTCAGTTTTATCACTGAATCTCTGCTTATCATAGAGTCAGTTACAGTTGCAAAACGTTTACAGTCATTTAAGCAATTTTCTTGAACCTCTAAGGCTTTATCTAGAGCTCTTCTAGCATCTCTAAGCTCTTCTAATGAAGCTCTTGTTTCAGGGTGAATAGTGTCTTCATTGGTTTGACCAAATAAACTAACTGAAGAAATTAAAATTACGAATAAAAAAATTAAGTATCTCATGTGTTACGGCTTTAGTTGTTAATGACAAAACTGTCTTTTTCTTTATACTTATAAATAAGAAAATGTCAAGTATTGTGTTTTCTCTTAGATCAGGAAAAACCTTTTCAAACAAATTCTATTATTTCCTCTTTGTTATTTCACAGCAATTCACATCATACTACTGTTTATCTTCTTATTAGACTCCTATGTATACAAAACAAGACCTGATCACTTCGTTTACTAATGAAGTAGCTATCTGCAAACATTTAGCGAGTAAAATACCTGCTGACCAATATGATTTCTCACCAGGTGAGTGACTAAGAACGATTAAGGAGCTCCTAGAATATATGACCCGTATGGGAACAGCTCCGATTCAAGTACTTGAAGGATATGATCCAGAGAAACAAAAAGCAATGAGAATTGCTAGTGAAGAAGGAGATGTGACCAAGAATTTTGATGCAATGATGGATCTGCAGCTAGCTAGTCTCGTATCGTTTTTGGAAAAGACGACAGAAGAATACATGGATGAAGAAATTGACTTATTCGGTCGTACTCAAACACGTAAAGACTTCTTCTTTCATGTGTCTGTGAAAAATTTTCCTGCATATAGAATGCAATTATTTCAATACCTCAAAGCAGGATTGGGGATGTCTCATCTAAACACCAGTAATCTCTGGATGGGTGAAGATCCTCAAGCTCACGAAGGGTAGACTTTGTGGTTGATGAAACAAAAAAACAACAAAAAAACACGGGCCTGACAGGACCTGTGTTTTTCAATTTCTCTAAGTCGTTTGGCGACCTCGAATTCCTAACCTATGGTTTGTGGAATAAAAGTCAAGGAGTGCGTAGCTCTTGTGCGTAGCTCTTGATTTCACCTAAACTTAAGGTAAAAACTTATCATACAGTATGAAAATAGCAACATCCACTCGTATTAGTCTTTGGTTTAGTGGTCTAGTGATTTTGATCACTACCGTTTTGTCATTTTTGGTAAATGCGTTTTTTGCGAATTTGTGGTACAATGCTCAAAGAGTAGAGCTCAACTGATATATTTCAACTCAGTCAAGAACTCAGCTAAGACCTTGATCTCCGAAACTCCCCAAGTTGTGAGGGAGATTTTCTAACATCATTCGTTTGGATGAAGGAGATCAGTTTTTTGATAGTTTTTCAAGCGAAATTCAAGCGAGAAAGATCTTCGGTAAAGATGTGTACAAGATTGATAACGAACGATACCTTGCCAAATCCATCGATGGTTCGAGATATGTGATGGATGTGACGAGAGTAATGAAGGCACAGCAGGAGCTAATAAAACTTTCTTTACTTGCAGTATTGCTCTCTGGAATTCTTGGATTTGCTTTAAGTAAACTTTTGGTGAAGAATGGGCTTCGTGATCTGCATACCTTGCACAAAGAAATTTCAAAACAAGAAATAGGAAATCTCCATGTCGTGGGAAATTATGCGCATCTTCCTGAGCATGATGAAATTGCTGAGCTTGCCAAGACCTTTCGTTCCAATGCTACAGTCATGCACCAGCAAATCCATGACATGAAGCAGTTTATCTCAAATGCCTCCCACGAACTCAGGACTCCCTTGATGAGTCTTAGTGCCAAAAATGATCTAGTCAAAAAAACCAAAAATTATGAGAGTCTCGTTGATCACACTGCTGAGTCAGTAAATACTATGCAAAAACTGATCGATTGATTGCTCATGCTCAGTCAACCAACCAACGAAAAAGAAGAAGTGAAGCTTGTGCATATCGATGAAATACTTGATGGATTGCTGCAAGAACATAAATGATTGCGAGAATCAAAACAGGTGAGTGTTCGTACTCAGATCCAAGCGACCCATGTTGAAACATCCGAGTTTGCGCTAAGAACCATTCTCACCAATCTTATTCAAAATGCATACAAATATGTTCAAGAGGGAGGAGAGATTACCGTGATACTTGATGAAAAACAGAAACTATGCAGTATTAATAATACATGATCATATCTTAGTGATGAAGAAATCAAACATATCTGGAAACCTTTTTGGCAGTCAGACGAAGCGAGGACTGATCATGATGGATTTGGTCTCGGGCTTTCATTAGTGAAGCGTTTGTGTGAGCAATATGGATATGACATAACGGTTGAAAGTTCGAAACTGAGGTGAACGACTTTTAGCATCAATTTTAATGTCTAATTTTACAGATGATTTTATATGCAGAAGATACAAAAGCTATCGCCGAAAGTGTTGTTGCTTACCTTGAGCAAGCATGATTTTCTGTAGATCGATACGATAATGGGGCCAAAGCATTGGAGGCTATTGGGCAAAAAAGATATGACGCGTATGTTTTGGATATTATGCTCCCATGAGTCGATGGGAAGGAACTTTGTTATCATATCAGGAAAAAAAGTGAATCGCCGATTATTATGACCACCGCCAGATGAACCATTGACGATAAGAGTGAATTTTATGATAAAGGTGTGGATGATTACTTGGTAAAACCCTTTGCTTTGGAAGAACTGGTGATGCGTTTACAGGCGATCATAAAAAGAACTGCTGTTTCAGATCAGATCCATCTAGGGGATATAGAAATCTATATCGATGAAAATCGTGTAACCAAAGCAGGAAAAGAAATCTGACTTCCTTTGAAAGAGTGGTTGATCTTAATGGAATTGATCGATGCTAGAGGGATGACGGTTCCTAGATCTCAGCTGATCGATACTTTGCGAGGTGCTGATGCATTATTTGAAAACAATGACAATAAGATCGATGTCTATATCGCATCGTTGAGGAAGAAGCTGGGTAAGGAAATGATCGATACGATCAAAGGAGTGGGATATAAGATTCATTTGGTTCACTAACAGATCTATCTTATTTCTACCTTAAGTTGCCATTGAAAATCAAGTTATTACCTAGTGTTTGATGATTCATTTGAATTTAAGGTGTAGGGCTATAGTAATACCGTTATCAAGTGTTCAGCTCAAGGTGAGTCATACTAAAATATTGGTGATCAATTGAAGAATCATCCAATATTTTAGCGCTATTTTATTGCGTTTTCATTGATGTAATAGCTTAGTTTGATGACTATAAAATAGTTACACAGAGCTGACCTCAGGCTGAATACTTATAACGAAATTTGATTTTTTACTCTTTATATATCACCATGAACAAGACGCTCACCTTCCTTACGATGCTCGGGCTAGCATGAGTAAGCGCAATTATTCTTAGCTCAAATGCAATTGCTACTGCTAATGACGATGACACTTCATCTTTGAAAGAGTACTCACAACGTGGATCAGATCATTCATGTAACAAAGCTTGAAAAGAAGGAGTAAAAGAAGCGATCGAAGCTAATGATTACTCATTGCTTTCACAAGACGCTCAAGCAAACATCGATCTTACGAGATTCGAAGAAATGGTAGCAATGAAGGCTGAAAAGGAAGTAAAAAGAGCTGAATTTGAAGCTATACTGCAATTATGAGATTTTGAAGCATTTAGAACTTTTGAAACTGAAATGAAAGCTAAAAAAGTGGCTGCAATGGAAGAAAAGATTGCAAGCAAATTGGCTGACGCAACTGAAGAAGAAAGAGCGATGATTGAAGAAAAGATCGCAAAGAAGGCAGAAAAGATGGCTGATAAAAAAGAGCCAACCACACAAGAACTTCAAGAAAAATTCAATAAACTCACCAGTTATTACTCAGAAAACGGAACACTTCCAGAAGGAAGAAAAGGGAATAAAGGAAAAAGAGGAGGAGTTAGGGGAACCAAGAGAGGAAATGCTGAAGAAGGTGTATTTGATGCATAATACATAAAGTTCACAAAAAAAAGGCCCCATGGATATGATCCATGGGACTTTTTATTTGGTTTGTGATAGTATTACTTTGTATGCATCTCTTTGAGACCATTGAAGTGAGCTAGCATTGATTTTCCCTTATCCTGATCTTTAATTTTTTGAAGATTTTTTTCTTCTAGATCTATAAAAGTCAAATCTATGATGGCTTGAGTACTATCTTGACGATCAAGATAATTTTCCATACGCTCAACAGCATCTTTGTATGAAGCATACTCCTTTGATAGTTTCTGACTAAGCTTATCAATCACCTTAATCAAAGTAGGGGTGATGCTTTCACCTTCTTTTTTGATCTTGTTTGCTTGATAAATTTGCATGACTCTTTCGTCTTGCAGTCGTACAAGCTCTTTTTCTGCGTTTTTGAATTGAACTTTGAAGTTCTTCATCGTTTGTTTGTACTCCTTTTTCGAGTCTTGGGCAGTCAGGTTATTGCTAACCGCTAAGCAAAATAGTGCTACTACTAAAAAAATATACTTATTCATGTAATGTATTTATGTGTGATGTTAATGACCGAAAAATATTCCGACCTCTTGTCTCTTTGTTTATAAGTAAATATTATACAATGTCAACATTAAGACATTATCCATTATTATCGCCCATACAAATCCCCAGCAGTACTCCATCTATTCACTCTCCATCTAGAAAGTTCGAAAGGGTATACTGATAAGTCTGAGACAGAGTTGTTTCCTTCTAGGGTAGTGAATGCATAAGAAAGTCAGCAGTCTCTTGCTACGTTCATACTGGTTTGATTGTACAGTCCCATAGGATATACGAAATTATTGATTTTGATGTCAAAGAGTTTTTCGAGGTATTTGGTGGATTCGCAGATGTCTAATCGCTGTGCTTCATATGATTTTTGTCTTAGGTCTGTGTGTGTTCCACTATGAGATTGGATCTCAAAATAACCACTATCAATCATTCGACGAATCTCTTCAAAGGTCATAAATGAATCAATTCTTTCGTTTACAGAAAAAGCGATCCTATTAGCGATGATTCACAAGTTTGCTTTGATATTGAACTCTCTTGCAAGAGGAAGGAGGTAATGATAGTTATCCCATCGACCATCATCAAAGGTGAGCATTACGATATTGGAATGAGGAAAACAGTCTGCCTTTTCCCATTCTTCGATTTCTGAACCGAAGGCAAGATGGATCTTATTTTGTGATTGTAATGAGCTTAAATGCTCATAGTGAGCTCTAGCAGTCTCTGGTGTAATACTATTTCCATACACCACGCTCCCTGAACTATCTCGATGTGATTCCCTTACATAATGATACATATATGCATTGATCCTTACTTGATGAGAGGGAAAACAGGCCTTGATTGGTGATGGGCCTAAGGAATAACTGTCATCAAAGTGAAGGCTTTTATCAGCTTTTTTTTCGACTAAAGGTGCGGCTGCTGCGTTTGCATTATGTGTTTCTTCTTCTAATGTAGGTTCGTTCTCATCAGTTATAGTACAAACTTCCATAGATTCCCATTTGAGTTTGTCGTCAATCTTGAGCTCAATATCCCAAGCAGCACCCTGGATTCATCATTGATTCACGATCAAAAAAAGTGCAACCATGATCATCAATCATGAAAAAAATGCAGAAATATCGAACGAATCGAAAAACTTACTAAATAACTTCATAGTGCAAGAGGTCTAAAATTTGCGAAATACGGTAAGGAAAGGTATACTTATATTCATAAGAGATCTTTATTGAAGAAAACACTATTTATTCCTTTTTACTGGTGAGTTATATGCATTCAGCAAACAATTCCAACACCTTCTTAGCTTATTTCAATCAAATAGATAAATATTTGAGTTATATTTTGTGATTGAAAAAGTATGTACCCTATCATGAAAGAATCACCATGCTCTTAACCAAAAAGACTAAGATTCGTTCATTTGTCAATAAATTTGAATCAAAATTGAGATATTTTGGTGATCTTAGAAATCATTTGGTTCATGGGTTTAGACTTGATAATAGACATTATATTCATGTTTCAGAACATGCAGTGAAACAGATAACCTTTGCGCATGATCAACTAACCAAACCTCAAACACTCCTTGATGGCGCTATTTGATTGGAATCAAAAGTGATTTTTGCTCAGCTTGCTGATCCGTTGAATGAAGTACTAGAGCTCATGAAACAACAGAACATCCAATACCTTCCTGTATATCAGGATCAGTTATTTTTGTGAATCTTATCTTTTAGGGATATGCTTGCACGATTGGTTCATGAAAAAATCGTAGATACCAATACAATGACGATAGAGGATGTAGATATTAGTTATGCTACTGAGTATGTGTTCGTTGAATCAGGGACGAGTGTGTATGACCTGCCTGAGATCTTTAGTGGGAAGGATTCGACTGAGATAGTGATTGCCACTGATACAGGTAGCGAAGATGAGAAAATCCAAGCTATGCTCAGTGTTCATGATGCCATGCGTCTGCAATCAACACAAGAAATCCCCAAGAAAAAACAAACAATAAAAACAAAGTAAATAAAATCGATTTTATCAATTACCAACTCTGATTATGAACACTGTATGGAGGAATCTGCTAAAGATGTGATTAAGTATCGTTGCACTTGGTGTGATGAGCGCTTCGGTTTCTGTATTCGCTCAAAATCCTACTTTTGAAATCATACCAGAAGCTACAGATACTGGTGCGGGTTCAGGTGCAGTGGCAGAACTTAGTGATACCAAGTCTAGTGAGAATTTTTCTGAAATTTATAATAGATTAGCTAAAGACCTTTGATGAAATGGTGGTCAAAGCAGAAGTGGAAGACAGATTATCTGAGAATGTGCGTGACTGTGAAACCAGTTTGCTACCGGGATCATGAATCGAGGTACGATCTTATGTTTGGTGACCCAAGTAGTGCGTTTCGTGTCAAATATGGCTTTGGTGGTTTGAGCATTGATGATTATCTATGCAGGATATATCTATGCTATGTCAGTATTTAATACTGATACGTTTGGTGTGGGGAAAGGTCACGAAGCGATCAAGCGAGCAGTGATCGGAATCGTAGTAGTTACCTTCTCGTACGCGATCTTGAACTTTGTGATTGAGGCGTTCTTATAAAGGAGAAAATAGAAAGTAAAAAGTAGAAATTTGAAGAAGGAATGAAGAATAAAGAAAATGCGAGAGTCGTCATTCAGAATCGGATAGTTTCCCACGAATGCAATGAGTGGTGAAACTATGCGATGTGGAATCCAGGGTCTCGAGTTTTTTTCTTGATGAATTTTTCTATCTTTTTTAGTAAAGTAACCTTGAGTAAGAGTTTAGTTTTAAAGTTATTTCTTATCCTGACTGGATTCCACGCTGCAATCGCTCACAATTTCCCTTCGATTCCTCAGGCTCATTGGAGCTCATCCACCTCTGAATGACGAAGAAAATTTTACAGAAAAAACTATGAAAAAAAATCTAAACTCCCTAATCTCTCTTGAACCAGAGGAATGATTTTCATATGATTTGAGTGATAAATATGCAGCACGGTCGACAGTGTTAAGCGTATCATTTCTTAATAAATATAAATAATAATGTATGAAAAAGTTACTACAGGTAACGATGGTGTTCATGATGCTCTTCGTCTTTTCTTGTGAACAAGAACAGTCTCATGAATCTCATCAACACGACATCTATGGCTCGCAGGGCCTTATTGATTTAGCGTATCAGCATGTCGATACGAGCGAGTTTGTACAAGGATTTGAAGATGATGCTTCCCTACAAGTGCAGCTAGAGGATGCAGTATCACTTGGGTTCGATCAGTTTAATCTTACCGCAAACAGTACGATTTACTATCAAGTAAGCCCAAATGGAGGGCAGTGTGGATCAACTCAGTATCTCTTCTTGGTAAGGGATTATGGGGAGATGGAAGATATGCAAGTAAAATTGTATCTCCCAAATTATCAGACAGTGTATCAAGATATGTACCGCTGGGGTGAGTATCAGTATGTGTTTTTGACCAGTTATGCATGCGGAGATATTTTTTGGAAGTATGTCTTGAAACAAAACAAGTTAGGGCTTATTCCTTCTCAAAAACTCAAGAATACAGGGGTAGATATTCGAGTGAATGGAGTATCAAAGCTCGGTTGGACCTTTGGAGATGATGGGAGTAGCTGGTCAAACAAGGCTGGTTGGTGGGAAATCTTGGGTAGTCCTTTTCATACGGGTTTGGACCAATATGCACAAGACTGGAATTGGGGAAGTGGAAATCAAGACCTTGGAAAAGTGATGCGAGCACCATTGTGTGGGAAGGTGGTTTCTGCTGGATGGACGGGCTCTTGCTATGGAAATGTGGTGGATATAGAGCATAATGCAGGTGATAAGGTAGTCATGTATCGGGTTGCGCATATGGATCAGGTGGATGTGAGTACTGGTGATTTTATCACCAGAAATGCCAAGATCGGGACCGTTGGAAACAGTGGCTCCAGTACCTGTTCTGGGAGTAGTTGGACCGCGCATGCACATAGTGTTTTGTATCAGCTGGATGCAAATTTAACTATCGATAAGGGCTTGGATTTTGAGTTTTCTTATTAGTCTCATGGATTCGTGTTTGATCATAGGAGGAGATTTCTTCTTCTATGATTTTTTGTATATTACTAAGTTAGTAAGTTAGTTCGCGCTAATATACCAATATACCAATGTACTAGAACACTATTTTCTGTTTTCCTTTGTATCTACCCTCAACATCCTTATTTTAGTCCTATTAGTCGAACGCAACGATTCGGCGTCATTTTAATTTAATTATGGTATTATGAAAATTGATTGCTCAGACGTAAAAAGAGGGACTATTTTGAATGTAGAAGGAAAGTTGATGAAAGTGCTAGATATTTCTCATACGCATACAGGGAGATGAAGTGCGACGTATACCTTCAAATCAAAAAACATTATCGATGGAGGAAATCTAAATCTGACCTATAAGTCGGGAACGACATTGGAACAAGCAGATGTAGCTACACAAAACGCCGTATTTTTGTATAAAGCTGGTGATTCTTATAGCTTCATGCTCAATGATACTTCAGAGATGTTTGATATTGAAGGAAATGATATAGATGAAATTACTCCTTATCTCAAAGAAAACATTGATTGTTTCTTGATGATTTATGAAGAAAATGTAATCGGAGTGATCTTACCAGCGACGATAGAATACACCGTAGCTCAGACCGTGCCTGGAGTAAAAGGAGATAGATCAAATGCAGGGAAGAAGCCAGCAACGCTTGATAATGGATTAGAAGTGCAGGTGCCATTGCATGTAGAAGAAGGAGCAACCGTGAAAATTAATACCAGTACATGAGAGACAGCCTAGAAGGCGCGGTCGGCGACCGCGCAGTCACCGAGCGCGTATTTGCCGTTTAATATTTATGAATGAGGTAGGGACGCAATCTTTTGCGTCCTTTATGTATTTAGAGATTTATTATTTTTGAAATTTGTTCTCATGTGAAGAAGAAAAAGAAGAGGAGTCGGAGATATACACGAATCACTCAAGATCCAGTCGTTATGATATGGAGGAGTGGGTGTTTCTGAGTTGGAAAATGGAAAGAAGGTATTGATCAAATGAGCTCTGCCAGATAGTGTAGTGGATGTTCGTATCGTGAGAAAAAAGAAAGATTATCTCTTGGGACATATCGTGAAGGTGCATGAAGTAGATAAGAAACGACTTGATGGAGACGCAAAATGCCCACATCATCTTTCTCCCTACAGTGAGGGAGAACATTTACCAGAACATCAATATGGATGCGGTGGGTGCAAGCGACAAGCAGTTTCGTATGAATCACAACTTCAGCTCAAGCATGAGATCGTAACGGGTTGTTTTGATGGGATTTCAGGTCTTGAAATCTTGCCGATTTTGTGATCACCTCTTGTGTACGGATATAGAAATAAGATAGAGTTTAGTTTTGGTAAATACCTCAAGAGAAAACCACCCGCAGAGGATGGGACGAAGTCAAAAGAGTTCGCGGTAGCTGAACATCGACAGATGTGATTTCACAAACAAGGAGAGTTCTCGAAAGTAATAGATATCGATCAGTGTTATCTCGTCTCAGCGCCGATGCATGAGATCTACAATAAGATCAAAGCAGATATTAAAAACAGCGGTCTTCCCGTTCATGATGCCAAATCACATCAATGACTGTTTCGTCATCTGATGGTCAGAGAGTGAGTGCATACAGGACACCTTCTGGTGAACCTCTCTTTCGCTTCCAAACATTTCCAAGAGCATCCCGAAGATGAGCAAAAGCGAAGAACTCTGTTAGATTCATGGAAAAAAGATACTAAATTTCAAGAATCAGCAACGACGTTTGTCTTGAGTGACAATAACGGTTTGGCGGATGTAATGAGAGGTCCTGATACCACGCACGAGACACTCTGGTGAGAAGGAAAAATCTATGAAGAGCTTCATTATCCTGGATGAGAAGTCGCTCGTTTTGGTATTTCTCCCGCCTCATTTTTTCAAACCAACACTACAGGTGCAGAACTTTTGTTTAGTACTTCTGCTGATATGTTGTGAGAGGTGAAAGGAAATATTATCGATCTGTACTGCGGGTGAGGATCTATCGGTCAGTGTCTTTTGACCTTAGGAAAAGGAAAGAAAGTAAAAGGAATAGAAATCGTCGAGGCTGCTATCCAAGACGCTAACTACAATGCCAAGATCAACCATCTCGCTGATAGATGTGATTATTACGTGGGAAAGGCTGAGAAAGTAGTCAAACAAGGGGTAATCGACGATGATTTCTTTATCTGAGATGATGTCGTGATTGTAGATCCTCCTAGAGAAGGAATGCATGGTGATGTCGTAAAATTTCTGATCCAAATGAAACAACAAAGCAAATATCGTTTGTGCTATATCTCTTGCAATCCAACCACCATGGCCAGAGATATTAAACTTCTTCTGGAATCATGATTATTCTCACTTTCAGAGCTACAGCCCGTAGATATGTTCCCACATACGCATCATATTGAGTGTATTAGTATACTTGAGTAGAGAAAGAGAAAAATAGAAAAAGAGAGAAATAGACGACCAAGAGTTGACTTTAATGGATTTATATTTATAAGTTTATTCTTCTTTAACATTTTGTGATTACCAAGACGTAAGTTTTGTAAAACAAAAAAAACAAAAAACATATGAAACACTTAAGTTTGTTAATTATTATTTTATTTTGTAGTTCAATTGGGAACTCACAGATAAGTCAGTACTTCAATGAAGCTGAGATTGAAAAATACTTCGAAGATTATACCACTGATGATACTGGAGCCCTTAAGCTAGAAGATATAATCGAAGCTTTTGGAAAGATCGAATTGGCTGAGATTGAATATCAATTAGCGCAATATGCTAGCTCTGAAGAAACAGCATTAAAAAGAATTTCAGAACAGTTGCTTGTTTGTAATAATCGTGATCCAGTTTTCATAACAATAGATGCAGTCAAGTTTAGTTCACAAGAAACTTTTGAGTTTAAGCAAGTTCACGGGCAAGTTTCTCACTTAATATCTGAAGATACGTTATTGTTGTCTCAAATTACTATTATAATTAAAGAAGGAGAGTCGTTAGAATTTAGAAATGCTACATTAGAACATGAGTTATTCCATATCTTATGTACGTATCTGCTAATTGGTGAGGATAACAGTAAAAATGAACTTCTCACTAGATTGTGTGTACATTTTGATGATGATGAATTGATTTTGTATGAATTTAAGGAATTAATTTTATATCTCGATAATGAGTATTCTACTCAAAAAATTAACTACTTAAGTGTAAGTAGTGAGAACCTTAAGCAATTAGTTGAATGTACGAACTCTCTAACAAGTATATTACAACAGAAAATTGAGCAACGTAAATTTATAGATGCTTTGTTATCAGATAAGAAAATAACGAGAAGAAATAAATTAAGCAGAAAAATGGTAGAATCAGTAGAAAGAGATAGATTTAGGACTAATTTTGAGATTATGTTGAAAAACAGTCTGCATGAGTCAAAAATATACTCAGGAGAGCTATATGATGCTATTGAAAAAGGTATTGAACTAGACTCTCTAGAGGCCATATTTGAAAAAAAACTAACTTCTCTTCAGCTTATTAGTGATAATGATGAAAAATCACTGAGTTTTCAAGATGCATTAGATTCTGATAAAATCCCGGAGAGGCTTAAATTCATATTGCTAAATACAGTCCTTGGAAAAGATATTTATAGTTTTTATGAAAGAAAATTTCTCAATCTTGATATTGATGAAGATTATCCGGATATTACAATTGATTTAGTGACTCCCTATAAGGATTTGAAGAAAGTTGTTACTAACTTAAAATTTCTTCATACAGTAGGTGATGATAAAATTGATTTTCAGTTAATAAAAATCTAAATACCTTTAAATAACATTATATACCAGCGCTGAATGTTTACATTCAGCGCTTTTTTTATGAAATATCTTTTGTATTAATACCACTTTGATCTATGCAATACACGATACAGTACTATCGTTTGGCTTTCTAGATCACAATCAAGCAGTAGTCTATAATTTCAGATTCTTAGTCTAGAATTAGAGTCTGGAGCGGAGAAAATCTTCCAAGGTTATTTGATTTTGACTGTTTATGTTGTTTCTATAGTCTTCTATCATTTTGCTGGTGACAGGATCTTGAGTTTCTCGTATCTCCTCACGAAGTTGACGTTCTTGATCAGATATCTTGGTATCATCAGGTAATGTGCTATACGGTTTAAGCTTCTTTTTTTCGGCCGCAACATCAAAATTCCCCAGTGATCACTGAATATCATGATGTATATAGCTCTTATCATTGTTTTTGATCATACTTACCTATATGAGAAACAACTTTTTTTACAAGATAAAAGCCCGAAAGAGATGAAAACTTTAAACTTTTTGGGTGCACGTGAGGATGAGACGAATCAAGTACTAAAATGAGGCAATGAGACGTGAGTTTAGATTCATGCATCCTTGAAACATCAGATCTTGAGGTAAAGCGTCTTTTTGGATGCAAAGCG
>CALGNI010000054.1 GCA_937958645.1 Candidatus Absconditabacterales bacterium | reverse complement strand
GAATTGAACAACTAAAAAAGCACCTTTATCTTACGATTTTGGTGCTTTTTTCATACCCAACCTGTCAAATTAAACTTCTCAAGATACAGTTCTTCTATATGATTTCATTGTTTTTTCTCTTTTTTGGTGCCGAAGGTTAGTTCATTACATATTGACATTCGTCAAATAATGCATACAAAAGATAAACCATGAAAAATACATACACACCAGAAGCAGAAATCGATACATCGCAAAGACAAGCATGAGAAATTGAGTACTATGCTAATTTCTTTCTAGATCGAATAAAAGTAAGTCACTGTTGAGTCACCTTCTCAAACAACACGTTTGTAATTCCAGAAAAGATATCTATTCCAAAGAATGATATATTTGTAGATACTATAGAATCATATCTAAAATTATTTGATAAAAATGATCTAAGAAATAACACTATACAAAGTAAAGTTGAATTTCTAATTTTAAATTTTATAGAAGCATCTAAAAACAATTACCGTATTGAGCATCAAAACCTAGACACAATCAAAAGCAACACAAGAGGTAAGATAACAGCTACATTTTTTGAAAGACTTGAAAACGATGCGTCACAAGAATTTATTAAAAATCACATGAATACACTATCACAAGATATTCATTTTAGCCTTATTGATAAAGATACAATATACCTAACTTATAATTATCTATCTCCGAATTACTGATCAGATAATAAAATATCCTCATTGGAAACAGCAGAAAACAATAAGATATATAGTTGATGCATAAAGTTAAAAGAAATATTCAATAAAAAAATCATTGTCTCGAGCGATCTTTTGCACACGACTAACTTTTCAGGACAAGAATCAATAAGAAAGTTACTAGATGAAAAAAACATTCAATCAACATGGTCATTAGCACTAAAAAACAGGAATCATGTTTATCAAAAAAATCTTCCAAAATATATTCAAAAAAAATGAAGAAAAAGATGACCAAGACAACGTAGAGACTCAAATAAAGACCTAGTTAATATTGATAAGTTAAGCAACAGCATAAAAAAAACATATCTTTTGGTTCAATCCTGCATCAAATGAGATAGAGCAGCTCAAAACCTTCTATTTAAAACACATAAACCGATCGCAAAACTTGTTTGTAGCAAGTATATCAGTGACCACACTAGCGCAGAAGAAAAATCAATTGAAGTGATGGCGAAATGTTTTGAAAAACTGGAGTACTATAAACCAATATACTCTTTTAATACACGACTTTCAGCTTTAGCAAAAAATCTAGTCATTGATAGTTTGAGAAAAAAAGAACTAGACACAACAAGTCTAGACAATGTCATAACACATAATGAATCTACTAGATTTTCAGACATCATAAGCGATACTGAAAACAATATAGACAGAAACACTGAAAATGAGTGGAAAAAAGCTATATACAATGATTCAAAAAACATGTTAGACTATAAGCACTGGTCTAGTTTAGAATTGGTCTATACCCACCAATTAGATTATTATTGAATTGCAAAAATATTAAATTTCCCACTTTGAACAGCTAAATGAAGGATATTTAGAGCAAAAGAAATGTTGGCAGAAACAATATCTCGTAGAACTAAGAACACTAAATTAATCGAACAAAACTAAATACTCCCCATATCCCATTTCTTCCATCTTCTCCAACGCTACAAAATCAAGCGCCGCAGAATTTATACAGTATCTTTGAGATCATCCAGGGCCATCATTAAACACATGTCCCAAGTGTGTGTCATTAGCTGTCTCTACTTCAGTTCTTACCATACCATACTTTTTGTCTTCTTCCAACTCGATCAACAGTGTATCAATGGGAGTCGTGAAACTAGGCCATCATGTTCCACTATCAAACTTATCTGTAGAACTAAATAATGGTGTACCATCTAGGATATCAACATAGATTCAAGCTTCCTTATGATCTCGGTACTTATTATCAAAAGGTGGTTCAGTTCATTCTTCAAACACGACCTTACGTTGCATCTCATCTAATCAATCCTCACCAATTCATCATTGAAAATCTGAAGCTCACTCTGAGAATGCGCGGTCGTCGACCGCGCCTTCTGATTCTTCATTCTCTCTTTCTCAAGTTGTCTCTATCTCTTGTCACCGATTATCATCGATAAATCCCGCTCTCCCTGATCACTTCTTATATCTTTGATAATGCGCAGATTGCTTGAGATAATAATCTTGATGTTCTTCTTCTGCTTCAAAAAATGTGGTAAACGGTCTGATTAAGACTGCAATGGGTTCATCAAACTTTCATGAGAGATTCATGGTGTCTTTTGATTCTTGCGCGATAGACTGCTCTTCTGGAGTCTGATAATAAATAGCCGTGGTATAGTGATATCACCTATCAGCAAACTGCCCTCCAGCATCGGTCGGATCGATCTGATATCGGTAGGTTTGAACAAGTTCTTCATAGGATACTTTTGATGGATCATAGGTTACCATGACAGCCTCTCTATGTTTGGTATTTCATCTTCACACAAATGTATATGACGCTGTCTCTTCAGTTCATTCTGCGTATCCACTCACCGCAGACAATACCCCATCCATCGCTTCAAATGGTCATTCTATACATCGAAAACATCCTCAAGCAAAATATGCTGTTTGCACATCAGGCACTATGGCATCATCTTCAATTACTTCAGCATTGTTCTGTATGATATCGTCAGCAGTGGTATCTACCATTTGTACATAGGCTGCATCATCTGAGGGTCAATCTCAGAATCCGCGGTCCTCGACCGCGCCTTCTAACTCTTGCTTCTTTCTAGCTTCTTCCCGCGGCTTCACCTCATTATCTTCCAATTTTTCTACGATATCATCTATACCAAATCCCCCTACCCATCTTTTGATCAAATTTCATTGATTATCGATTTGAGCAAAACTAGACTGTGTCAATACATTGTACTTTGCTAGAAGTTCTTTTTCTTCATCAAAATTCACTTTAAGTACTTTAATTCATTCCGGAACTCATTTTTCAATAATATCGCGATCTATATTATTACACGTAGGACATCGATCAGCATGAAAAAACAGAACAATTGTTTCTTCATTGATGGCAGTCAAATCTAAAGATGCATCATATTCATCATATCAAGCATGCACTACTCATGAATTTTGAGCTTCGTTGCCTAAGTCATCAGATACATTTATAAAATTTTCTGATTCATCAGATCTATGTACAAATCAAAATAACAAAAATACCACGACTCACAACAACAGTATTCATCAAAAGTATTTCATGAGAAAAAAGGTTACAAATAAATAGACATAGTATAAGAATATGGTCTTAATATATCCAGCAGGAAATTTGAAATAAGATTCTTATATATAGTAAGTAATTTTTATCATTTACAAAGCACAATGAGAAAATTTGTAATCGGTGCAGTAGCACTAGGAATGTGATTAAGTTCTGTATTTGCTGCATATCAACCAAGCATGAAGGAAGAAAAAGTAGTTGATGCTGCTTGATCAGCATTAATTCAAATCGTGGAAACTAAGCACGATGGAAACTTCGAACTCCTATTGGGAATCTTAAAAAGCTTTCAACCAAGAGTTGCAGGAGATGAAAGAAAATCATGGATTCTAGACACACTCATCAACCTTACTATGGATAAAATGGGAATGATGATGGATGATACTATGATGAAAGAAGAAATGATGGATAACAAAATGATGGGTGGAACGCACAAGACTTTTGATGTCTCAGGAACAAATTTTGCATTCTCAATGGATTCAATATCTGTTCATGAAGGTGATACGGTAACGATCAATTTTGAAAGTACAGAAGGATTCCATGATCGAGTACTAGATGAATTTGACGCTGCGACTGCTCAAGTAAGAGCAGGAGATGGAGTAACTTCAGTAACGTTTGTAGCTGATATGCCATGAACATTCGAATACTACTGTAGCGTAGGATCACACCGTGCTCAAGGGATGGTAGGAAATCTCATCATAGAAGCTAAGATAATGAATGATCCTCATAATGACACGATGATGGATGACAGCATGATAGACAAAAATATGACTCTTCTTCCTCTAGGAAATGTAACTGACAAAAATCCACTCGTGAGATGAATTCAATTTTCTGGAAACGAATCTGGATGAGCGAGTATCCAACTAGATGAAGATGGAAATACGCATGTATATGCAGAATTTCAAAATCTACCAAATCCTGGTCCAGACAACTTTTATGAGGGATGGATCGTAAGACAAACAGGTTGATTTAATTTCTACTCTACAGGAGAAGCAGAATTCAAAGATGGAAAATGGATAAATGAATATACCCATCCATGAGATGTACTTGATCATAAATTCTACGTACTCACCATCGAACCAAGAGACAATGATCCAGCTCCAGCAGAACATGTGGTGGAAGGGAATGGAAGATAAGAAGAAAAATCTGAAAATAACTAAAAAAGCGTTAGTGATATACTAACGCTTTTTTTTAGATTCAAAAAACCGTTTTTAAGTGTTCACTATTTCATCTTATTTCGAAGAAAGAATACCAAGAAGCTTGCTTCGTAATAGATAAAAAACAATTCCTACCAAGGATAACGCGAAGCTTGCTTCGATGGTAATCATTTACTTCAAGATTATTCTTCATACTTCATCACTCACGTCGCAGGCAGTGCTACTGGAAGAATTAACATAAGTTCTTTTGACTTCTTAGGCGCACTAGCAAATACAGCCACTTCCTCTATCTCTTGTTTAATAAGAGTAATTCTTTCTTGCATCATTTCTTCCTCTTCATAAGTAATCAATGGAATATCAGCTACTATCTCTTCTTCTACAATCAATGATTCAGGTACGATACTTTCAATACGCCCGTTTCATCATCATGTTTTTCTAGTCCTAGGAACAATTGTTGGTCAAGCTGGGTCAAATATTTTCCCATCAGCGATTCAGTCTGCATCATATGGCCCTCCATCTGTAATATCAAAAGTCACTGTAGTGACCAATATTCCATTGATAGTAGCTTGACCATATGTTACTTGATCATTAAAATCAATGTACTCGCCTGAAGCCGCTAAATACTTACGATAATTCCAGGTTGAAGTATCATACCATTTATCTCGATAATAAATTACAGTTACAGTTGCTCATGGAACAGAACAATCCGTTTCAAATCCATGAAGACCAATATAATAATCGTGATCTAAATCTTGAGCAAGAAGATCAGACTCTACATAGAAACTAACGAAACTATTTTCTGAACCACAATCTTGAGACTCAATAATAGTTGTTGTATGTCAACCTACATTCTGATTGATTGCAGTAACAATGTTTCATTGATTTGAATCAATAATACCATCTTCATTCACATCAGTTCCAAGTGGACTTGATTCTTCTTCTTCATCGGGTATTCAATCTTCATCACTATCTTCTGGTTCTACTGGTGGTTCTACTGGCGGTTCTACTGGTGGTTCTACTGGCGGTTCTACTGGTGGCTCTACCGGCGGTTCTACTGGTGGTTCTACTGGTGGTTCTACTGGTGGTTCTACTGGTGGTTCTACTGGTGGTTCTACTGGTGGTTCTACTGGTGGTTCTACTGGTGGTTCTACTGGTGGTTCTACTGGTGGTTCTACTGGTGGTTCTACTGGTGGCT
>CALGNI010000053.1 GCA_937958645.1 Candidatus Absconditabacterales bacterium | reverse complement strand
ATTTTGTCTTTGGAACTTCATCACTTTTTTCAATTCTTTTTAAAAATGGATCACCGAAATTAACAAGAAATGGATCCGCATATCGTTGATTTGCTGGACCTACAGCTTTTCCTTGTGCAAAATTTGTAATTCCATTAAAATTATTTCTAAACCCTTGATGTTGATTTGGATCTCATGCAGCACTGATTCATTCTAAGAAGGGAACATCTCCATCTATAGCACCCAAATCAGCAAATTCAAAACTTATGCTTTGAGATGACTGATCTACAACCTGTATAGACTCACTTGCTAAATCGAAATCAAGGGAAACTCAAGCTCAAGGTGATAGTTCAAATGATGCAATGATTTCATTTTTATACAATACATTCCAAGTTTTTCAGGTTGTCTCAGCTGGAATAATATCTACCTCCTCATGGATAAATCAAAATTCAAAGTCAACTCAAATGAGATCATCATTAATAAGAAGTTGATTCTTGGATTGCGAACAACTAGAACTAATCGTGGTAATTTTCACTTCAGCTTCCTCGTCATCCTCTTCTTCATAGAGTTTATTTGAAATCAGAGCAAGTCATAGATCTTGCGAGGTTCATAAATACACACGTCACAATCCACCATCGTATCAAATATTTACCCGAACATCTTCTCCTTCAAGCGTCATATTTTTAATGATTTCCATTTGATCGTCTCTCGTTCCATCTCATGAGAGTGTTGTTTTCTTATCTGTCTTAATTCAAGCTCAAGGCAATTTACGTGTGGTAGTAATTGCTAAGGTTTTTTCATTTCTCAACATATCAAGAATCTCATCATCGTTTCCTCGATGAGCTCCATACAGATTTAGATACATTACATTTAGTTCCTGTGGTTCCCAATTACGAGGTCGCAAGACTTTGTTAATATCAAAAGCAAGAGATCACTCTGTTTTTGATTCATCTCCATCTTCGTCTCCATCTTCGTCTCCATCTTCGTCTCCATCTTCGTCTCCATCTTCGTCTCCATCTTCGTCTCCATCTCCATCTCCATCTCCTTCTCCATCTCCTTCTCCATCTCCTTCTCCATCTCCTTCTCCATCTCCTTCTCCATCTCCTTCTCCATCTCCGTCTCCATCTCCGTCTCCGTCTCCGTCTCCTTCTCCATCTCCGTCTCCGTCTCCTTCTCCATTATTATTTCCATCTCCTTCTCCATTACTGTCTGAAGAGCTTCCATTTTTATTGCAACTTCATGATGCTCCACATGATCATCATCAGGCTTTTGCTGTACCTGTAAAGCTTGCGGTTCATCAAGATGCAAAAACAATATCTTCAGATATTTCCCATGCTCCTTCTGCTTCCAAATCAACTTGAATAGAATCCGTATAAGGATTTCATCGGCTATCAGTAATTTTTACGGTACCTTTTACTTCATCACCTGGATCAAGTGATTCGGTTGGGATATCAAATTCTAGATTATCCGCACCACTTGGTTTGATACTAAAAGGAATACTCGAAATTCAAAATCCTGGAAGAGTGAGATCTATTGTTCCTTCACCTGTTTTACCTGTTGGAAGAAATTCTAAAAACACTTCATTACCTTGGATCAAGCTTTCAGTCAGTTGTTCAAATGATCAATTCTGTGTGACTCTACCATGGGACAATAATGCTTCGTCTGTTTTAATAGCTATCGGCAAGACAAAGTCATCATCAGCACCATCAAAAAATAGACGTATCTTTGGAAGACGCTCTGAACGAATTGATCATTCATTATCACTAAATCAAACTGATTTTTGTGGTAATTTGAATTCTAATGTCGTTGGCAATTCTGGTGTTATATTCTGTACTGGGAATCTACGTTCTCATAAAATTTCTCAATCCTTTTGAACACGAATCAGGATCTCTTCTTCATCCTCATCAGCATACACAAGATGAAGTTCATTTACGATATTAGTAATTTCTTTTTTAACCAATCATGAATTAGGATCAAAGGATCATCATAGTACAATTAACTCTGTTCATGCTTCAGCAAAAGAGAGTGAATTTCAATTTACATCTGAACCAAGAAGATTAAATGGAATTGATCATCCAGCAGGAATTTGATTAGCTGGTGATTGCACCGCAATCGTTTCTAATGATCAAGGACTTAAAAAAATACTTGTTTGTTTATTTATACAAACTTCTCAAGAACATATATTTACAGAAATAACTTGTTCTTGCGCGGAAGTTCCCTCAACATTGATCAACAAACGTTGTCTTCATCAAACTAAATTTATCGTCAAGTCTATTGGCGTCTCAGTGATATTTTTCCCATTTACAAAAACATTATTTTCTCAATTTGAGCTGAGATTTACCGAAACTTCTCATACATCACGATCTGATCAGATTTCAAGATACGAATCTACTCCATCATTTTGCACAATCGTAGTACTGGGTGAAAGTCAAACAAAAGTTCCCACTGATAAATCAGTGACATCAACTAATTCTTGGGCAAATACTTGAGGGAATATACTAGGAGATGGTGATTGAGGAAGCTCAAAAGCAAGTTGTTCTTCGATATCATCAGTAGATCATACTGTGTTTTTTTCTGATGATAATCGTTTTTGAAGCAAAGATTCAGTAAGAGAATCATTTATCTCAACATCAATCAATATCTCAAACTCAATAGGTTTCTCTCAAGTTTTCTTTAACCGACATTCAAAAGCTTTTGGTCGCTTAAGTAAAGGAACCGTTCAAGATTCTGATACTCCACATTCTTGATCATCTGCTTTGGCCGCGTCTTCAGAAGCTTTGCGTTCTTTATTTTGAGATCAAGCTGCATCAAAAGTA
Source organism: Candidatus Absconditabacterales bacterium (assembly GCA_937958645.1). Classification (GTDB taxonomy): domain Bacteria; phylum Patescibacteriota; class Gracilibacteria; order Absconditabacterales; family Absconditicoccaceae; genus JAHDCT01. The sequence continues at coordinate 9 of CALGNI010000053.1, read as the reverse complement.
TTGACCAGG
>CALGNI010000052.1 GCA_937958645.1 Candidatus Absconditabacterales bacterium | reverse complement strand
AGGTGAAGCAGCAAAATTTGTAAATCAATACGCACAATTGGAAGGATTGACAAAGAGCTACACCCAATGTAACTTCTCAGATATCGCAGGATACGACTACACACTCGTTCCTCATATCGCTGAAGCATGTGCATATGGATTGCTGAAAGGATCAAATGGAACCTTCAATCCAAATGGAAACATCACTGAAGCACAAGCTATCACGGTTGTAATTAGATCATTGTACTGATTCCTAGACGAAACGGGTGCATACCGACGACAACCATACTACGAAGCTGGTAAACAACTTGGTATCATCCAAGGGGAAACGCTTCAAGGAACAAATCAAGTAAATATCTCAAGACAAAAACTCGGTACATGGTTCTACATAGCATCACAACAAATTACTAATGCAGATGTTGCAGGTCTAGATGGATCAGAAGATCTTCTTAGTATCCTAAAAGACATCTTTGGAAGTGAAGTATTGAACTAAAGTTTATTGAGCATCTATAAGTAAAACTCCTCGACTGAGGAGTTTTTTTTGCTCAAAGAAAGATTTGACTTTTATGATTTAAAACCTAACTTAGTTGTATACTAATAAACTAAAATAAAAATTATGAAAATATTTATCAACGATAGTTACAATCAAGAGTACGTAGAATCTTTTATTTCAACTCACTTCCCTCATCATTCACTGTGTACTAACCTAGAGGATGCGGAGGTCGCCTTACTAAGTGGATACTTCCTAGAGCAAAGATTAACCACTCCCCCAACTCATTGCAGAGTCATTGCGATAACTACTTTACCATCATCAAGAGCCAAAGAAATAGTAGGATCAGATGCCTACTTTGATAAATACCTCATGATAAGATATTCCAATGACCACTTTGATCTACCTGAAGAAGTGAGAAATAATTTTGAAAGAATTCTTTCACCCAATGCGTAAAAATAATCTAGATACACTAAAAAATCCTCAATATTCTCTTGAGGATTTTATTTTTTTAAGGAAGCTCTGAAACAGCTTATATTTTAAGAAATATTTGCATTTCATGAACATAAGCAAAAAATGAATTGGCTTATTTCGAAGAAAGAATACCAAGAAGCTTACTTCGACGGTATTCATTTAAGCTTCCTCGAGGAACCGTGAAAAATGAAATAATCGAAAATAATAAAAATTCTTTTCAATTCTTTAATTTTTCAGAGCTTCCTTAAGCACTTCAGCTAGAGGAGGCAATAAAAAAAAGAGGGTGCAAGACGCACGCCTCCCGTATTCAATACCATAGTAGGAAATTATTTCACGATGTGTTTTTTCCATAGACACTTTCGTGATTTTTTTTAATTAGATTTTTTATCTGTTTTTCGAATTTGTTCTTGGCTTGATATATCTCATTAGAGTAGTTTTTTTGAATCAATCTCTTTTTTTCTTTGATTAGAATTTGTTGATATTCAAGTTCAAGTTTTGAAATTTTCTTCTCAATTTCAAGAACCTGTAGTGTGAGATTTAATTTTGTTTTAAGTACTTTTTTGAAAGCTTGTAGTTTAAGATGATTTGATTGGTTATCATTCAAAATATACATCCTATCTATCTGCTTTCTGACTCTTCTGAGTTTTTGCTGTTTTCCTTTTTTATTGTTTTTTAATCCGGTAATGAGATTTTTAATAAACTGACTCTTCCTTGCCTCCCCATGGAGTTTGCTGTTGCTAATTTTTATATTTTTCATTTTGCTTTGTTTGCTTATCTATAGCGAAATCTTAAATAAAGTCAAACTGCTTTTATGCTTGAATTTGCGAGAATCACTCTTTACCCATATACTTTAGATAGTAATTTTTCACTATAATCATGGCGCTATTGGGAAATAAAGAAAACAAGAAAGTGAAGCACGGGAAGAACAACAACGTCTACAATACGGAGACGATGCTTCCAATTTCTGAAATCAGAGGAAATACGATCTTACTAAAGGATGATGGCTTGAGAGCGATCGTGAAGGTTACGTGACTCAATATTGATTTGAAAAACTATGATGAGCAACTCCAGACGATTGAGCAATACAAAAGGTTTTTGAACGGTTTAGATTTTCCTCTTCAGATTTTGATTCGTAATAATTATTTGGAATTGTCGGACTATATTAGTTATATGAGAGATAATGTGAATGTGGTGGCGAATGATACTTTGAAGAAACAAGGTGAGGGGTATATCAGTTTCCTTTCTGACATAAATTCACAACAAGGACTTATTTATGTGAAGGAATTTTATGTAATTATTCCCTACTATCCATTGGAGCAAGATAAGCAAAATGTGCGTAAATCGCGATGGAGAAAATTCGCTGATGCATTGAGCGGGAAAGAAACGCCAGAGAAAATCGTAGAAAGATATAGATCCTATCAAAGAAACGGGAAGTTTTTGGATACGAGAATAAGTGTGGTAATTGAAGGACTTAGGGGAGTTGGAATATATGCAGAAAGACTGGGATTGGGGGATATTATTTCTTTGATGTTTAAGGAATACAATCCAGATTCACATAAGGATCAGGCGACGATAGTGTAAAAGTAAAAAAGAGAATTCTCATTCTTATGGTGGTTTTTTTTGTTGTAACCAATACAAAAGGGTAGTTTAGAAAATAGAAATTAGGGCAACAGCTTTCTATTTTCTACTTTCTATTTTCTGCTTTATTATGATCCACCCAACAGCAATTATATCCAAAGAAACGACACTATGAAACAACGTAACGATAGGTCCATACGCGGTTCTGGAAGGAGAAAATACAGTGTGAGATGATTGTGAAATCATGGCTCATGTATGGATGCGTGATAGTGTGATCTGAGAAGGGACGATGCTAACTCCTTTTGCAAAGATTGATAAAAGTAGTTTGTGAAATTGATGTAAGATATGAGCAGAACTCAGAAAATGTCATTTTGGTGATAGAGTCCAAGGCTCGCACACCAATATTGTACTGGAATGAACCACGATTGGTGGGTATACAAACATCGCATCAGGAACAGTTTTTGGTATCTGGTGAGGTAAGTATGATGAAAAGGGCGATTATATTAAGGGTGCTTTGAATATATGATCCAGAGTATTTATTGGAATCAATGCCGCTTTCTTTCCTGGATCCGATAATAAGATCAGCGTCTGAAACGATGTATTTATCGCAGGAGACTTAGAAATTAGACATGATATTCCTGATGGTCATACCGTATACCCTAGATCACTCGTAGAGCATCTACAGAAAAAATGACAGACTTTCGATGTAGTGAAAATGACTGAAAGTTATGCTATTTTGAATCGAAATAAGATGAAAGAGGAGGGGATCATGAAGCATTGGTAGAAAATAGAATTTAGAAACTAGAGTTTAGAGATATCTATATGCGTTCTCTAAATTCTCCACTCTAAATTTTTTTTCATACTTTTTTCTTTGCAATGAGTCATTGTGATCAGTATGGTCTTGCTTACAGAAGTTCACAAAATCTGATGAGTCAAGCGCAAGAATCAAAAAAGAACATTTGTTCTTGCAATTTATTCAGACAAATCATATAAGTAATTGAACAGGGAAGATTGAGGATTGAAAATTTACCTATCAATCTTCAACTATCAATTATTTCACCTTTAACCTTTAAACTTTAATCATGGCAAAAGAAGCTGTAACACCAAAACAACAAGTATTAGACGATGCATTGGCAAGTATTGAAAAACAATTTGGAAAGTGATCGATTATGAAGCTTGGATCCAATAGTAATATTGGACAAGTAAATACCTTCCATAGTGGATCGTATATGCTTGATACCGTATTATGATGAGGGTATCCAGAAGGGAGAGTAGTGGAAATTTATGGTCCAGAGTCTTCTGGGAAGACAACGATAGCGCTTCATGCGATAGCAGAAGTACAAAAGAAATGAGAAATCGCGGCATTTATTGATGCAGAGCATGCCTTGGATCCTGACTATGCAAGAAAACTCTGAGTAGATACAGACAACTTACTTCTTTCTCAGCCAGACTATGGTGAGCAAGCATTGAGTATCGCTGAAGAGTTGGCGAAGACAGGAGCGGTAAGATTGCTAGTAATCGACTCTGTAGCAGCGATGGTGCCTAGAGCAGAGGTAGAAGGAGATATGGGAGCAAGTCATATGGGTCTCCAAGCGCGTATGATGTCTCAATGACTCAGAAAACTTACTTCTATTTTGGCGAAAACAGGAACAACCTGTATCTTCATCAATCAAATCCGTATGAAGATCGGAGTGATGTATGGAAATCCAGAAACTACTACGGGGGGGAATGCACTTAAATTTTATGCTTCACAAAGACTTGAGATTAGAAGAGGAGATAAAATAGAACAAGATAAAGAATTGATCGGATTTGTTTCTAGAATTACGATCAAGAAAAATAAAGTAGCTCCACCATTCAAAAAAGCTGAGATACCTGTATTATTCTCTGAGGGATACTATCGTGTAGGGGATATTGTAGAAGCTGCTTTGTCATATGGTTTGATCACTAGAGCAGGGGCTTTCTATACTTGTGGTGAACAAAAGGTCCAAGGAAAAGACAATCTGGTGACATACTTGATAAATAATCCTGAGGTATCAGACGAATTGGAGCTCAAGATTCAAGAAAAGATAAGAGAGATTAGAACAGGGAAAGCTGAAGTTCCAGAACTCGAAGAAGTAAAAGATGTTGCAGAAGTTGCAGCAAAAACAAGCAAGAAAAAATGAAAGAAAGATGAGGATAAAGCAGATATGGGGAGTGTAGTAGATGAAATCACAAAAGGGTAGATACTTATTTAGAGTGAAATATAAAAAACTGACGGGAGGATGAAGTTTCCCCTCAGTTTTTTTCGTTCTATGAAAGTGAGTAATGATTACCGTCGAAGCAAGCTTCTTGGTAATCTTTCTTCGAAATCTACTCATCGATTATGAATTATGCATCACCATCTGAGGATAAGGAATCTCAATCTCAGCAGCATCAAGAGCTTTTTTTGTATGTTCAGTAAGTGCGAAGTATGCAGGTCGATAGTGTTCAGGTTTTGCATATCCTCTTACAATGAGGTTCACGCTACTATCAGCAAGTTCATTAACGAACACTCAATTTCCAGGATGGTCGATGATATGTTGATTTTCATCAATTACTGTTTGTAGTGCTTTTTTAGCTTGATCAATATCTTCATTATATCCGATACCAACGCCTACGTCGACTCTGATAGAATCTTTGGTTGTGAGATTGACAATATTATCATTGATAATAGGTCCATTTGGGATAATGGCTGTATTATTGTCCAGTGTAGTAAGCGTTGTATTCAAGATTCCGATTTCAGTTACATGACCTTTGATTCATTGTATATCGATGAGATCACCAATTTTATATGGCTTGAATAATAGAATTAACACTCATCATGCAAAATTAGCAAGTGATCCTTGCAACGAAAGTCCTACAGCTAATCATGCAGCTCATAAGATCGCTATAAAAGAAGTAGTTTGCACTCCAAACATTCCCGCTACAGAGATGAATAATAACACTTTTAGTCAAACACTGATGAGGTTTGACATAAATTTGCTTACCGTGATATCGATGTTTGATTTTTGGAAGGCTTTTGTGATTAACTTATTTGCTCGTTTGATCGCTCGAAGTCATATGACTAAGGTAACGATTCATCATAGTACTGTTGGTGCTCGTTTACTAACAAGGCTTGTTGCTTGCGCAGCGTAGTGGGTGAGTTGTTCGGGGTTCATGAATTAAAGTTGAAAGTATAAAGTATAAAGTTTAAAGTTTGAAGCTATACGGCGACAGGCGCCTTCAATCTCCCATGAGAGGTGTATCATACTAGCTCGAAGTCATCTCGTTCTAATTGTTCGATGTCTTCAAGTGTTTTGATGTCTTTTAGAATCTTGAGCTCGGGTAAGGCATGTGGCTCTCTAGTAAGTTGCTCATCTACTACATCTCGATGATTTTGATAAATGTGAGTATCACCCATGCTATGGATGAAGTCTCATGCATCAAGATCTGTAATTTTGGCTATAAGCTTAAGTAATGTTGCATACGAAGCGATATTGAAGGGCACTCATAAGAACAGATCACAAGATCTTTGATACATCTGAAGATGGAGCTTCTTGTTGGTGGTATCAACGTTAAATTGATAGAACATATGGCAAGGAGGCAAGAGCATCTGATCAAGTTGAGCAGGATTTCGTGCATTGACAATGATTCTTCTGCTTCAAGGATTCTTTCTGATCTGATCAATAGCGATCTTTAGTTGATCTACTCATGATCAGTTGTAATTTCTTCGTTGAAATCAATACACAGGTCATAGATCTCATCGTTTCACGACAAATGGATCATCTTGATCTTTCTCTTTGATGCTAGTGATAAAATTAGAGAGTTCTTCTTGCCAAGCATCGCTATATTTTGGAAATTTCTCTTCTAGATTATTTTCTTTGAGATAGTTTTGGAAGGGTCGTTCATTCCAGATGCGAACATCTCTATCCACAAGATATTTGATATTTGTTTCTCCTCTGATAAGCCAAATAAGCTCTACAATAATTGCCCTCAGAAACGTCTTTTTCGTGGTTACCAAAGGGAAACCATCCGCTAAATCAAATCTCATCTGGGCACCAAAAATTTTTCTTGTACCTACTCATGTTCTATCAGCGGTATCTACTCAAGCCTCTTTGATGTGTTTCAAAAGATCTAGATACTGTTTCATGAGTATTGAAAATTAATAAAAATATTTATGCGGCGCTAGTAATTCTCTCATACTCAACAAAATCATACTCATCATATTCTCTTCTTTCTTTTTCACTAAACCAGTCCCTGAAGTCAGGAAAGAAGGCATCTCCTTCGATTTCTTTTTTTACTTGCGTGAGATACAGTTTGCTAGTATAAGGAAGGAAGAGTTTGTAGATTTGTTCTCCTCAGATTACCATGAGTTCTTCTGGACTATCTTGATATCTTTCTAGAAGTGAGTCAATGCTGTTGATAACTTGCACTCAGTCAGTAGTTCGCTCTATATTTCTAGTTAAGACAATATTAGTCCTGTTTGGAAGGGGTTTACCGATGGATTCATAGGTCTTACGACCCATGACAATCGTTTTCCCGGTAGTCATTTTTTTGAAATGCTTCAAATCTTCGGGATAGTGCCAAGGCAATGTATTATCCTTTCAGATGACGTGATTGATGCTCAGTGCAGCTATTTGTGATATCATATGATAAGTATAGCGATCTTATTATGTAAGAAAAGTATAAACTCTCTCTTTTTGCTCTAACGAAGCAACATCGCATCACCAAAACTATAGAATTGATACTCCTGCTGGATCGCATGCTGATAGATCTTCATGACTTGATCATATCAAACAAATCAAGCAACGAGCATGAGGAGCGATGTCATAGGAAGATGAAAATTGGTAAGGAGTTGATCGATAACAGTAAACTCAAATCCTGGATAGATATACACACGTGAATCAAACGTGATACTCGCTCATATGATTTGTAGTTCTGAGATGATGGATCTAGCCTTCTCAGGAGTAATGTCCTTAGCTAGATCGTCTCGAAAGTCGCTTGCGTATTGAAAGTTTTTATCATTTTTGATCAATACATACACATAAACCAAAGATTCTAAGGATCTCGTTACTGTTGTCCCTACAGTTAAGATGTTGATATCGGTATTCTTTGCTTGTTCGATGTCTTGAAACATGCTTTGCTTCATGATGATGCGTTCCTCATGGATGGCATGTTTTGTGATATCCTCATCCAAGACAGGTTTGAATGTTCCTGTTCCTATGTGTAGTGTAGTATAACGGATTATGCTTCACTGGTCTTTGATTTGTTGAATAAGATCATCAGTGAAGTGTAGTGATGCAGTAGGAGCTGCAACTGATCCAGGATGTTTTGCGGTTACTGCTTGGTAGTGCTTTTCTTTTTCTTTGGTATGAGTTATGTATGGAGGCAGCGGCATGTTTCCGCATCTCTCAAGTACTTCCAAGATTGGTTTATTGCAATGCAAGATCCTTCACTCGAAGATGATGCTTTCTACGAAAAATGACACTTCTTCGTTTAAGTCAATAGTTGATCCAACCTTGAATTTCCTTCCTCCCACCATGGCTTCGAAGCGATACTCATCCAGTTGTTTCAAGAAGAAAATTTCACCATTTCAATTTGATGATCAAAGAGGAATTCTAGCTTTGAGCACTTTTGAATTATTGAAAATAACAAGTGTTTTGGGATCAATGAGTTTTGGAAAACTCGAAAAAATCTTATCTTGAATCACTCAAGTTTCTTTGTCGTACACGAGTAACTTACAGCTTTCTGGTGGATTGGCTGGAGTTTGTGCGATGAGTTCTGAGGGGAGAGAGTAATTGTAGTCGGAGAGGGAAAACATAGCGAAGACTGAAGATAAAAAAAAGAGTTAGAATCTAGAGTTAGAGTTAGATACTATCTAATTCTAATTCTATATTCTAACTCCATATTTTAGTTTTCCAAATCTATGATTTGACTAGCAACCTCCTTGTGGGAATCCATCACCAGGGTAGTTAGCAGTTTTGCTAAGTGCTCCATTATTACAGGTGATTGAACCAAATTTACATTGACAAGCACTATTTTGTCCTCCATCTAATTCATTACCAAATTGATCAGCTTGGCATCCAGGGTCATTAAATCTTGTAATTGTTTGACCATGAGCCATTCCGTTTGAACATGCCACTGGAGCAGCCACAGTACAGCTACAGTGAGCACCTGGAGTTCATGAAAGTGATCCATTGTTACAAGTGCTTGTGACTACAGCATTTCCTACAGCAGCACAACTTGTTACACCGTTTCCATAAGGAAGAGAGGCGAAGTTGTATGTGGTGAGTGTTCCTCCATGAGGAGTAGAACCACATGCAGAACTACAAGCAGCCGGCTGTCATGTAGAACAGTTTTTATATCATGATGATACAGTCATACTTCCATTGTTACATGAAGCAGTAGCAGCTGAACATTCTGATCCAAATGCAACTGAAGCACCAGCATAGTATGGAACTGATTCTCCATGAGCAACCGTTACTGCTCATGCGTCTAGATAATTAAAGCTACAGCTATCCGGATTTCATTTGCTACATGAAGTGTAGAATTTTTGACCAACAGTTCATCCATAACTAGAAGCGCTTCCTATTCTAATAGTACCAAATTTACAAACGAGATTTACAGATTTACATACCCCTGCGAATCATACAGATGATTCATAGTATCCTACACCTGTTTGATCAGGCTTCCATGAAGATCCTCATCCTACATATGGGCTTGGACATACTGCATTAGCTGCATTGTATGCGGGAGCAGCAGCTCTTTTGGGAGCTTTTGCTGCAGGAGGTGTACAAGTTATATATTTGTATGCCGAGTCTCCATCAGCTTCTCCATCAAAACAATATCTTTCTTCGCTATCGCATACCCATTTACCATTTACATAAGATCCATATTTATAGAACGTTTTCTTGGTGTCATGGAAGAGTTCGTATCCATTGATGTTACATGATTCTGGTTTTTCAATTCTACATGAAGGATAGTCAAAGGGTTCTTTTTCAATAAAGGTTCCATTATCACATTTACTTGTTCTAACTACACATTCGTCATCCCAAGCTCCAGTTTGTTCTTCGAAAGAAAGAATAGATTCTCCATGAGCAACTTGTTCATCCCAAGGGGTAACACATGATTCACCTTCACTTTGCACTACAAATTCTTCATTTGCTATAAGGAGTGATCCATCAGTGTTTTCTATAAGAAGTCATCTACTTACGAGTTCATTACTATATGATGTCATATATTCATCATCAAGTGCTTTTGTAAACGTACACTCTTGAACACTATAAATATCTTGATCAAATTCTGACCACCATTCTCCTTGTCCATTACAATAGAAACCTACAAATCTACATTCACTTGTTTGTTCTACCTTAGTAGTTACGAATCTATACACCGCTTCTCCAGGTGAGTATACGTCACCATTTCGATCACAAGTTATCGTTTCTTCTTGATTAGCATCTATAATTACACATTCAGTACGGTTGTATTCACTGGCATCATCCTCTGTGGTAATGTACAGACCATTAACACAAGTGAATTTCGCTTCTTCACATTCTGGGAATGGATTTTCAGCATCTTTTATTGATGCTTTGTATTGAGTTTTTACATCACCCAGATCATAAGCTTCACCATCAAGCCAAACGCAGTCTGTTTCAATAATTTCAGCATCTATACAAATTACTTCTCCAGATACTTCATCAAGATGAGGAATCTGATTGTTTTGATTGCAGATAACGATATTCTCTTTTGTCATCCAGTCGCTTCCATTGGAGTTGATACCTTTTAGAAGTTTTGCTTCATCAGCATTAATTAATGCTTTTTCGAAGTCATCAATTTCTTTGTCAGAAATTGGTTGCGAATCAGAACCAAAGGTGAAGTAATCACCGATTCATGAACCATCGTTGTTTAACAACGCTGATCATCAAATAAGAACTCATGCTGTGAGTAAGATAGTAACAATTATCGTGAGGAGTTGTTTCATTCGTAGATGAAATAAACTAAAAAGAGCGTTAGGTGTAAAACTGAATGGAGAGTTTTTTGACAAATTTTTTATATACTCGCTTCTTTAAGGAAGCCCTGAAATAGCTCATATTTCAAGAAACAATTGCATTTCATGAACCTAATCAAAAAATGAATTGCCTAATTTAAGCTTCCTCGAGGAACCGTGAAAAATGAAATAATCGAAAATAATTAAAATTCTTTTCAATTCTTTAATTTTTCAGAGGCTCCTTAAACAAAATGCATCTCTTTTTAGATACGAATTTCACTTGTTTTTGCAACAAAACAAGTGGTATTATAGGCCACAAA
>CALGNI010000051.1 GCA_937958645.1 Candidatus Absconditabacterales bacterium | reverse complement strand
GGTGATATGAGAAAGTCAGTTTATGTAATTTGATCAAGAAGGTAGAGCAGAATCTAAGGAAGCATCAGTTCTCACGTATGAAATCGGATGACGATGAACCGAATTGGCTTATGCACCCAAAAAGTCTTGATTCGTCAAAAGCCCGAAAGAGATTTCTCTTTCGGGCTTTTGATTTAAACATAAGTAAGGATCATGGGGGGTATTCCTTATCGGACCAACTCTTTAATTTCCTGATAAGTATAAATGATATTGCCATTACAATACCATAGTAGAATCCACCTGTAGCTAACATAAGCATAACTGTCAATCCGTAGAAGATGTAGGTTACGTATCTTAGCAATTGATCTGTGAAATTGTCTATATCTCTAAGAGTTACAACAATAAACCCAGTGAATCCTGCAAACATAGATATGTCATATGCTTTTTTTGCAAATTCATGAGATGAAAAGCTCTTAGTTAGTACATATACAGCTAAAGGAATACCAAGCATCAAACAGAACTCTATTAAGAATTTTTTGTTAAATTTTTTCATAAGTTGTATTTTTGTTAATTTTTTTAATTTTCACTCCATAAGATTATACAATATACCTACTAAGTCAATCGTATTGATTTCTCAAAATGATTTCCCATTAGAGTAATCGAAAACCCGAAAGAGAATTTCTCTTTCGGGCTTTGTTTTCGTGAAAAATGATGATTAATTTATTGGAGAAACTAAATTATTATAATGTTTCCAATTACCTTTAAATGAACTGGCTTCTTTCCCTGCATACTTGTTTAACAATTCGAGACTTTTTTGTTTAATTTCTGAACTCATGTTTCTAGCTATTATATTGCTCAAGTATGTATACACCTGTTCGTTTTTGTATTTCCTTTCATCTTTTGGTTTTTCTAATTCCGTTTCTAGGATCATAAACATCAAATTCGCTGGTTCAGAAGCAGATGTTCCATCACCAATACCATAACAATTAAAGTTGCTCATTTGACACATATGCAGATTGAGTTCTTCAATATCTGATTCTTGATTGAAGCTTTTTGTTTTATCTTGAAGTTGACTAATAATTTGATTTCTCAGATAGTGAGAGCTATTTTTAATTTCTGATCGTAAGTACCCTGCTTCTCTGCATCCACTAAGTATTTCTTTTATGTTTTTATATAACGTTAGATTTTCTTCTAGATCATCTTCTAGATAACTTTTGTTTTCCAGTTTTGTAAATGATGTAATTATTTTGTTAATTAATGTTGGTTCAGCCATTGTGATTTTATTTTTGATTTTTCTAATGTATCTGTCTATGTGAAGTTACATAATATGCCAACAAAGTCAATACCTTCGATTTCTCCACTACTTCAAATTTTTGACAAAAGCACTTCGTCTGGATATACTTAGGGTGTTAGAATTCTCAAAGAATTCAATAGAGACTCTTTACTTATCCCAAAACAAAAACAATGAACAAAACAACATATCAAGATGTATTGCAGAATTTCGCTGCGATTACCTTAAATCAACTGAATGCCCAGGCGTCATTGATGAATAGAATCGAATCTAAGTATTTGATTCATGAGGAAGAGCTTGGTGAGTTGTTGAAGATGTTACAAGAAGATTTTCAGATCTTGGAAATAGGGGGAGAAAAGATCTTCTCTTATGATAATATCTATATGGATACACAAGATCTTGAGTTCTATCATGCTCACAACAACGGAGATCTTGCTAGGATCAAGATGAGAACGAGGCATTACCTGGAAAGTGGGTTGTCGTATTTTGAATTTAAACAAAAGAAAGGGAATGTAATGCGTAAGTTTAGATATGATATCGATGTGGCCCAGCATGGAGTGCTAGATACTACAGCATATGAGTTTATGAATGATGTTCATAAGTCTTTATATGGCGAAGCATTTGAAAAACTTGTCTTTCCATCGCTTAGAACTAGTTACCAAAGATGTACCTTGGTTCACAAATCTACAGCAGAAAAAATCACTATTGATTTCAATGTCTCTACTGAACAAGTAAGAAATGGGAATCAAAAGTTTGAGATGAACAATCTCGTAATCGTAGAATTTAAGGCAGAAACAAAAGATTCACCAACCAAGCAGATCTTTGATCAATTCAATTTGATAGCAAGTAAACCTTGTAGTAAATACTGTCTTGGGAATTATTTCCTAGGAAATGTGAAAGAATGGGGTCGTTTTAAAAACACTATTGATACCGTGAAAACAATTATGTATAGTAATCTTTCAGTGACTAAGGCCTCAAGAAAACAACTCAAGAAGTTCCAAACAACTCAATTGAAGAAATTGATCAAAAAATAAACCTTTCATTTTGTATCATAGAAAAACATGGAATCATTTGATATTTGGATGCTAGTGGCAGGAATCGGACTCCTGCTTTTTGGTATGGAGACCTTTGAAGATGGGATCAAGGCTCTCGCTGGAAATAAAATGAAATATTATCTAGAAAAATATACCAATACCTCAGTCAAGTCCTTGAGTATGGGGACGGTAGTGACGGCAGTATTACAAAGTAGTTCGTTGGTAACTTTATTGTTATTATGATTTTTGTGAGCAGGATTGATAAGTCTACAAAATAGTATCTGAGTGATTATCTGAGCCAATATCGGGACGACCGTGAGTAGTATTTTGGTGTCATACCTAGGATTTGGTGCGTTCAAGATCTCTGCTTTCGCTCTTCCGATTATCGGAGTGTGAGGGATATGTATTTTACTTGGTTCAAAAAGAGAAAAACTCAAACGAATAGGGAAGTTGCTTGTGTGATTCGGATTGCTGTTTATCGGTATCTGATTTATGAAAGACAGTGTAGATGCATTGAAGGCAAGTTTCGACTTGGCTGCATATAGGGATATGTCTTTGCGAGGATTTGGGCTTATCTGAGTGATTGTAACGCTAGTGATTCAGTCTAGTAGTGCGATGTCAGTGATGACCTTTGCTGCTTTGGCTTCGAATATTATCACTTTCCCCGCATCTATTGCGATCGTGATGGGATCCAATATCGGAACCACGATGACCTGAGTGATTGCCTCACTAGGTGGAGCAGTATCTAAGAGACAGCTTTCTATAGCCCAAGTATTGTTCAACGTGATCTCAGCGTTGATAGGGATTGCGCTGTTTTGGCAACTTATTAAGTTGACAGGATATATCATAGATATAGAAAAAGACCCGGTCTTCGCGAACGCGATCCTCAATACGATCTTCAACGTCTTCACGGCATTGTTATTTGCACCGTTTATCAAGCCATTTACTGCTCTAGTAAAAAGAATCATCCCAGACAAGGCAGATACGCAAACAGCGCTTACCATCGATGAGATGGATCCGTCACTAGCAACGCAGCTTGATGTGGAGAGTTATATTACTGCAGTACAGGGAGATATTCAAACGCTCAATACTCGTGTCTTAGACTATATCAAAGCACCATTTACTGATGACTATACCAAGATCGATCATGAAGCATCATATGACAATATCCAGGTCATGGCAGACAAGATCCTCCAATACTTCTCAGTCCTAGATGCTCCAGCGAGTGTTGAACAAGGACTCCAGGAAGAAGTCGTCCAGATCCTAAGATCAGGAAAACATATCAAGAACGTAACCCACAGTATCACCGCACTCAAAGCAGACAAAAGAACTGAGTACCAAGAGCTCTATGCCATGATAAAAGACGCCGTATCTGGCTATGTTTCGTCGCCAGATTCCGCTGAGGGCTATGGAGCGATGCTAGACGCGTATTATACCAGACATATACAAACGCTCGCTACACTCGGAAAAGACAGCGATGATAGCGATATAGATAGTGCCTCGTTGATCAATATGGTGAGGGAGGTTGAGGAAGCGATTAAGTAAAGCTAAAAGCGAAAATCTAAAAGGAAGAAATGCAGTTGTCATTGCGAGCGGAGCGTGGGGATTGTTTTTTTTCTTGCTAAATAAATATTTTTTCTTATGATTGTATCAAAGGATAATTGCATTTATCTCATTTGGTATCAAAACATGTTATCTACTATATTGCAATATAATTTACATCGAGATGGTGTTTCTCTTTGAGAATTTACTCAAAGGGATGAATACCTCTCAAAAATAAACAGTATGGTCGATATTATGCCGATAACTCTTCTTGTGTGAATGAGGAGAGTATGAAAGACGACGCTGACAAAAATGTGGGTACAAGAACAAATAGCACAATGAGAAGACCCAAGAAAGTTTTGTTTTATCTCATGTGACCATTATTTACTGCAAACCTATACATTATTTGAGATAATTAATGAAGTAAGATGATATTTGAAATTGAAAACACAAGATCCACTTGTGATGATATTTGATGAAATCACTTATATGTCAGATTATCATCAACAACTGAAAAATATTGCAGATCTATGATATACTCAAATCATAGCATTAAGCTCTCAATCTTCAGTACTTGTTGATCAAAAAGCCTTCCTTACATGAAGAACATCAACTATAGAAGTATTTCCACTCAATTTTAATGAATATGTAACGTTCCGTTGACTAGATATTTGACCAGCAGATAGACATTTAAGAAAAGAGTATTTTGAAGAGTATATGAGAGATGGTGGAATTCCAGAATATGTATTAACAAAAAATCCAGAAGTTATTAAAGAAATCGTACAAGATATTATAAACAAGGATATTTTAATTGCGCATAATGTAAGAGAAAAACAAGTAGTGAAGGACTTATTTTTACTTCTGTTGGAGAGGAACGGCAAGCAAATGAGTCTTACCAAAATAAAAAATATTTTATGAGTCAGTATTGAGACATTAAGTAGGTATATGACATACTTTGAGGAGAGTTATCTCTTCTCTCAAGTACAAAGAGAGGGAAAAATTAATGAAAGAATTCGTAACGCAAAAAAACGATATATTGCTGATACGTGAATCAAGCATGTGATGACATGATGGAGAGATATTTGATTTGCATATGAAACTGTCTGTTTCAATGCTCGACGTCAAAAGAAAAAAACGATTTATTATTGGTATTCTTCCAATACCGAGATAGACCGAAGTATTGAATGAAAGCTTTATGAATCAAAGTACGGGCAAGCTCTGAGCGATGCCCAAAAAGAAATTCCATGAGTTACTGTATTAGATTGACTAGATTGATATGAAAAAATAGTATCGATGTAAAGAACACGTAAAAACGATCTTTATGAAACTAAAAGTAATGGTGAGGGAGGTTGAGGAAGCTATTAAAGTAGAAAATAGAAAGTAAAAAATAGAAAATAAAGTGAGTAGCGACGCAATATTTCGAAGAAAGATTACCAAGAAGCTTGCTTCGTAGTAAAGAAAAACAATTTCCACCAAGGATACTGCGAAGCTTGCTTCGACGGTAATCATTTTGCGTCTGCGTGAGGTGGGGTCAATTTATTTACGATAATAGGGACAATGGTACGTCTTGTCCTTACGCGTGGCAATTTTTGAGGTTTAGTTGCTACTTGACGGAGAATGATTTCAATAAAAAAGAGCTCAAGTCATTTGACCTGAGCTCTTTATGTAGGTAAGAAAATTAATATTTTCTTATTTTTTTACTAAATCTAACGTTAGTTCTTTCTTTCGATTTTCTATATTTAGGCTATCAAGGGTGAATATTGAATTTCGTTTCTTAATTTTAACGTTAATTTCTACCTGTCTTCCACTAAATATTTCCATCATTTCTTCACTGTCAAAGAATGCGGGAGAACCGATTTTAGGAGTTCTAAGTTGTTGTTTTATTGCCTGGATGTCATCTTGATAATTTTTTAGTAATTTGGCGTATTCCTTATCTAGTGCCATAGCCTCTATAGACCAAAGCAATAAACTCTCTTTAGTAAAACTGATTTCTCTGTGATTATCTAGAGTGTAATCACGTAATTCGATAGTCTTTTCTAAGTCAAAGATCTTCATTTCACTAATCGATTCCAATTCACGAAGTTTTGCTGATAAAGAATCACGATCTGAACTAAGTGTCTCTATTTTTGTTTTATTTCTTTTATTTTGTGTTATGTAGGATTCAGTAATGAGTAATACGATTACAGAAGATATCGCTATCAATATTGGTAATTTTTTCATTTCGATTTTTTTTGTTGGTGAATAATCATGGATTATGATATGCTTTTTACATATATTGTCAATATTGAATTCTGCGAAGAAAAATTATAAATTACTTAGCGTAATCTATCTTTTATTTTTAGGAAGCTATGCGTTGACTTGTATGTCATTATTTGAACCATGAATCCGCATCATTCCATATGTCATCCTCAAGCGATGATGATCCTAAATCTCTCTTTATCTTTTCTATATTTGATTGTGTGTTATAAATATGTATCGCCTCTTTGTTTGCTTTTTCATACTTCTCTATCAAACTTGCGTCGAAGAGTCATGCGGCATCTACTTCTGCTTTTAGATTACTTAGCTTATCAATTATTTTGGTTTTGAAGTGAAGAGAATTCCTAAAGAATTTGGTGAATTTTAACTCATTATCTTTTGAAACATCACCAACCAGATCTTCAATTTGCTGTATTGCTGTGTGTAGTTCTATATTCTTCTTTCTTAAGAATAAGGTAAATAATTCTGATCTGAGACTTGCTATTTTGGTAGAAAGTGATTCCAATTTATCAATCAAAACTTCACTTCAAGTAATTTTAACTATTTGAGTATTGTTAACTTTTCTTTCATTTGTATCGACTTTTTCTTTTATTTCATCTGGATGAGTTTTTTCATTGGCGAGCAAGCTCTCAATAATGGTTTGTTCAATTGTAAGTTCATCTAAATAAGAATTAGCAGCCATGTAATATGCTCATTCATTTCAATCAATATCATTACTGCTTGTGAAATCTTTGTAATGCTGATGTTCTAAGGGCATTAAGGAGGTGTTAGGTATAAAACTGTTATTTGAGATATATTGATGCTCAAAAAGAAGAACTAACTCCCTTTCCCTTAATTGGCATATATTCACCAATATACTTTTTCAATTCTTGCGTAAGATTACTATGGTTTTCTTGTGCTTTCAGTTCGTCTAAGAGAGTGTCATACTCTTGGTCTGTAATAATCTTCAAGTGTTTGATGAAGATTCTTTGTATTTGTTTTTCATCTTGTAGGAGAGTTAAGGAACCTCTGAAAAATTAAAGAATTGAAAAGAATTTTTATTATTTTCGATTATTTCATTTTTCACGGTTCCTCGAGGAAGCTTAAATAAGCCAATTCATTTTTTGCTCATGTTCATGAAATATAATTATTTCTTAAAATATAAGCTATTTCAGAGCTTCCTTAATAGCTTCTCAGCTGAGTAGGCTACTTTCTTATTATTTGTTGATCAAGGAGAAAATTCGATGTCACCATCTAGATCGGTTTCTTTTGTTAATTCAAGAAAAACATTGTATGGTTCATCTTCTTCAACTTTGTCTTCAAACTCACAAATCTTCATTATTACCTCTTGGCTATCTGGTGAAAATACTTGATTTTCCATCTTTATATACAAGATAAAATTAAAAATCTCGATAGATTCTGATATACATCAGAATGACAAACAATATTTTAGCTTTTAGCTTTTTACTTTTAGCTTTCCGATCCCCGATCGACTACTCCATCACCCCAGGAACCTCCACAATAGTCATATCTGTCTCAAGCTCTGGCCATTCTAGCTTCATTTGTTTTTCGAAGGCATCGACGATTACTTTTGACATTTGATTTACTTTGACGTGGTTGTTGTCTGATTGGATCACGTGTCGTGGTGCAGCCTTGGTGTTTGTTTTCCCGAATACTCGATGGTAGGCATCGATGAATTTTTCGTATTTTGAAGATTTTTTGAAATCTCCATCTTCATGTTTCCAGTATTTGAGTGGGTTAGTCAGTCTTTCGTTGAGTCTTTCTTTTTGTTGTTCGTGTGAGACATGTAGGTAAAATTTGATTACGATTGTTTTCTCGTCTTCTAAGAGTTCTTCAAAATTATTAATATGTTTTGCTCTTTTTTCTAGAGCTTTTTCGTCCAAAAATCCTTCGATATATGGGACCAAGAGGTCTTCATAATGACTACGATTGAAGATTCCAATCATTCCTTTTTCTGGAGTATTTTTGTGTATTCTCCACAAGAAATCATGAGCAAATTCTTCTTTGCTTGGCACCTTGAATGAATGCACATTTGCTCCAGAAAGATTAATTCCTTGGAAGGTTCTACGCACAGCGCCGTCTTTCCCAGAGGCATCCATCCCTTGCATCACTACGAGCAAAGAGTACTCACCTTGAGCATACATTTGCTTTTGGTACTCAATGATCTTAGCATTGAGTTTGATGTTTTCTTTCTTAATCTTGTTCTTTTGATCCTTATCAAAATCTTTCGGTAGCGTGTCGATTTTTGTAAGATCAATGTTTTTGTTTATCATTGGTATTGACAAATATATAAAAATAGATATAACTTGTTTTCAAGTAGATACTAAAGTATAAGGATCAGCTAAAAAAATAGCAAAAAATAAGAAATAAAAATATAAAAAAGTTCTAGAAATCGTCACGATTTTTTGTGTTTTTTTACATCTTTTTTTTGTATGAATATTGAATCTTTGAAAGAGACTGAGATTAAGATCTTGGGAGTAAGTTATCCATTGTTGGTAAGAAAGTTGAAGAAAGCAGGAGCAGTGAAAAAGGGTAGTGTATACCTACGTGATTGGTATGTTGATACCAAAGACAGAACGATGAAAAAACAAGGAAAGACAGCAAGACTAAGATCATATGGAGGTGAAAAATTTGAAATCACCATCAAGACAAAAATAGCATCGAAGAATCATAAAGTACGTTTGGAAGAAAATATCGCAGTGCCTAGTCTAGAAGCTGGGAAACTCATGTTGCATATGTTCGGATTTGAGTGCCTGTGGTACAAAGAAAAAATAAGAGTGACCTATATGATTGATAACACGGCCTTTGACGTAGATTTTTATGATGATATGCCACCGGTACTTGAGATCGAAGGGACTAAGAACGAAATCAAGACTTGGGTAAGAAAACTCCGCCTTCAAGATCATCAACAAGTAAATCGAGGAGCGAAAAAACTCTTCAAACATTACGGAAAAACCCATCAGAAGATGAAGGTTCCGATGAGTCAGGTGGCGATGTAACCAAAAGCCCAAGAACTGGATGAAAACTTTTATAACAATTATATAAAGAGAAAAAGAAGATGACTATTGAAGAAACTGTAGAAAAACGAATAAATAAAGACTTTAAAAAATGAGAGCGAACACATGATGCTCATATTATTGTGTGTTGGTATCTTCTAAAAGACCATACATTCCACGAGGCTTTGTGTCTTATTAGAGCAGGAATCATCGAGTTAAACTTCTTGAGAAAATGATCTTGAGCCAATACCTATACGAATTGATATTATGAAACACTTACCCAATTTCGATTGAGAAAACTTGATGATCGAAAGGAGTTAGAATGAGCAGATCAACTTAAAGATATTGAGTCACTGCTTTGAACCCCAGAATGGAAATCAGATATTGTGTATACCTATCGAAAAAAAGAGGAGTTATTCACTCCAAAAGCTAGATCAACCTGGATTGGAATGGAATAATTTTCAATCATCCATTATCCACTATCAATTAATCAAAGTGTATAGAGTGCTTAAGAACCTTGTTCTTAAGCTCTTTTTTTTCATTTAGATAAGCTATATCGATGATGAGTTGATAATTTATAGAAGTTTTTCTTGATCTTTCTGACATATGATTCAGGAGATGAAGATCTCATCAGCTCTTAGAACTACCGTGATTGGCGAATTTTACTGGTAATGAAAAAGAGATTTCTTTTTCTGTCTCTGGCTTGAGAGTAAATCATTTTTTGGTCTCTTGATGAGCAATTGACTCTGCTTCTTCTTTCCTTTTTCCGATGATTGGATCTACTTCTTCAGTGATTTGGTAGGTAATTTTCTTGATTTTGAGTATTTCTGAAGAAGAAAGTTCAACGATTCCGTTGATGTTTTTTACTGTTTTTGCAAAAACTTTATCCACAATAAGTTTCGTAGAAAGCGCTCAGAAACTAGGTTTCTTAACGTTGTTCTTTATTTTCATAGTTTTTTCTTTGATTTTTTCAAATCGTTTCATTATGCTTCAGATGAAATAAAGTGTTAGCCCAATTCTAGACAAGAGGCTCTCATTTGTCAATTAATCACTAAATAAAAAACCACCGTTATGGAACGATGTTTATTATCTATCACAGCGCTAGGAGTGTTGTGTTATCTGATTATTAATTATTCACAAATCAAAACTGCATGTATGAATGTACTTAAAATGTTGCTCGTGGCTTTATGCCCTGTATTACTGACCTTATCTTGCGAGAAGCAAGTTACCACACCTCACGAACACAATCATGAACTTATTGGTCATGATTGTGAGGATGAACTAACGGAGATTAGCGATCCGTCAAATACTGTAAAAGAAGGAGAATTGTTGTTGGAGGAGGTTCTGGAGGAGATGTCTTTGGCTAGATATTCTCAGGAACAGCTTGATTCAGTAGCTGGATATCTCATAGAGGTTGAGGGGTATGCTAAGAAAAAAATGGATATTCAGCCATGGGGAATTACTTATGATGGGGACTTGGGAGTCCCAGTTGATCAAATCTTAGAATTATTGAGATCTGATGGAAATATGAAGAACTATTATAGGCAATGGTCTTTGATAACTAAAACTAGCTCAGTGAGAGTAGCTACCGTTGCAAATGGTTCTTTAAAGCTAAATTCTGACTGGTTTGCAGCAACGAATACTGCTACTTCCAAATGGAACAATCTAAATGGAAATTTAAACTTTTCAAGAAGACATTATTCTGGATTTTATCCTCAGATTAATAATCTTGTTTGGATATTACCAATAGATTTTACTGCGTATTCAAGCTTGCCAGATCTTGCTGTTGCAAAAACTCAATTACTAAAATTTGCTAATGGGTATCCGTCTAGATGGATTGCAATAAACACTAGTCATCCTTTTTATGGAACGTGGAATGCAAATCAGCGTAAGCAAATTATGATGCATGAAATAGGGCATGCAATAGGATTTCTTCATGTAGATTCAGGACAAGAAGCTTTGATTACGGGGTTGCCTTCTGTGTGTAGTGGAGTTGGAAATAATGATGATTCAATTATGAGAGCTGTAAATAATTCTTCTCAAAATCATAATTTCACTTATTGTGATGAAGAGGCCTATTATGAGCTATATTGAAGCTTGAATTCCTTTATCTGAGACCTATAGTATGTTATAGGTCTCATTTTTTATACTATTTATTTTCATTGATGTTTTTTTCTCTCTTTTTTACGATAGCGAGTACACGATTTACTACTAATGACTTTAGATATTCAGATCTACAGGTAGAGCACGAGTGACCCATTAGTGAACGATGAAAGGAGGTAGTATATTTCTTCGAAGATGGTAAAGGAATTTCTAGATGATTATTTAAAGAAAGATGGTCAGATCGTGATGAATTAAGTTCTATATGAGAATGAACTTTTATGTATTCAGAACCTACTGAATCCAATCCAAATACCTGAAAAAAACCTGTATTCTACATGGACTCATGAGATGTTTATTGGACAGCGACTTATGAACAATTCCGAGATGCCACTAACGGTAGACCTAAGCTTGATACTAGTTCTTTGGATGATATAAAAAAGATGGATGATTCTGATTTTTGATGAGAAATAGTAATTGGTATCAACTTGTGAATCAGAAAAGAATTGAGAAAATCAATGATAGCTGCGATACACTTGCTCAATGAATTTCAGAATACTTTTATTTTCTCTCATATTGAGACTGACTATCGTCATCGAGATTACCATCATATCTGGTTTCGTGATGGGGCATCTATGCTAAAAAATGAGATTATAGAAACAAGAATTCCTGATGATGAGCAATGACTGGTAATTACTTATAATGAATTTGATCACAACTATCGATTCGATCATTCAACCAATGTTCTCATGCTTGCTCATGAGATCCTTGTATGAATGAAATACTATGAAGGGAAGACGTTTAGATCAAGTATTGATGATGCATGTGATGCTAATATTGAACTAGAAGAGGATTCTTCTTATCTTCCAGGCCAGGCTAGAAATTTTACGACCTGTCATGCAGATTTGTTAAAAGAAATGATGGAACAAATAAAAAAGACGAAGGAGTAATGCTCCCACGTCTTTTAGTTTGAAAAAATATATCTTTCATAGATTCTTTAACCAAATGGAATGTGTAAACACAGGTCAAATTCTTCTTTATCTTCTTCGCTCAAACCAAGGATATCAAATAATAATTTGATATTAGGTTTTATTTGTTTCACGATTACTACTATTTCTGGTAGTTTTTTTATTGTTTTGTTTTCTATATTGTGATAGATGCTATTTCTGATGCTGAAAAATGGTCTTTCAGTGTTTTCAGCTAAGGGCTCAATCTTTATTACATCATTATCTTCAGTAATTACCAATAATCCTTGTAGTGATGAATCTAAAGGTAAATTCTGATCTAGATTGATTTTTCGGGGAATATCAAAGGTAAACGAGCTCCTATTATCAATGCTGATACTCTTGTTATTATTGGTTTTTAATGCTCCTTCTAGATAGAGGTTTGTTAGCATTGTTTGAATACTTGGTAAGTTTTTCATGTCTTTTTATTTTATGATTGATGATTTAATGATCAGTACGTTTTCACCGACAAGATTCAGTGAAGGTCATCTTATGAATGATGATGAGGCATGCAAGCTTTTTCTTATGGGGTAATTATGTCATTGATGTTTCTATGTTGTCAAGAAATAATATTGACTCTCAGTCACCAATGGATATCAATGTAGAAATAAACAAAATCTCATAACAAAAAAATTAAAATTATGAATAGACTTTACTATGTATTAATTTTACCACTTCTTTTTTCTAGTCAGTTTGCAGCAGGGCAAGTAGGTTCTGATGATTATCATTCTCGACTTAGTGAAGAATCACTTTCACTCAAGGCGGGATATGCAACATATTCTTTCAAGAATACGAGTGCGTCTTCCCCTTCAGCTAATGACGGTGATGAAATTCAATTTGGACTTCAATATAGGTCTAAAAGAGTTGGGAATATGGCTTTTCATAGTGAGATTCTGGGAGGAAGAGGCTATGGGATACCCTTTGATGAGATATCGCGTATGTCTCGTATAGAGGTCGGAGTAGGTCCAGAGTTTTCATGGGTTCATCACAAACAATGTTGGTATGTAAATGCTAAAGGAGTGATGGGTCTTTTGACTATTGTCCCTGATCGGTTCGGAAATGAATTGCCCGATGATGTTAAGTACGGATATGTTGGATTGAGTGTAGGACTTGGTTGTTCACTTATCGCTGGTGAGAGAATAGCAGATATCGCTTTTAGGGTTACGAAGATTGATGATAGCTTTGACCTAAGCAACCTACAAGAACAAGATTTCTCATTTGAGATGATGATGTTTCAGTTTATAGCTGGAATTAGTCTCGAATAAGTTATGATTTGACGTAATGAAAGACTTCTCTGTTTTCAGGGGAGTCTTTTTTAAAAGCCTGAAAAGTCTGAGAATCCCTTGCAATTTTCTCCCGCGCGAGTATAGTAACATCATACAAAACAAAAGCTCTCCGAGGATTCGGGGGGCTTTTATTATATAGACATTATTTTACCTTTTATATATTCCTATGAAATTAAATTGAGCACAGATTAAAGAAGCTATTGAACAACTGATCTGAGAGTATAAGTACGATCCTGTACAAGTTTTGGATATCATGAAAATGGGTATCAAGACTGCGTATAAGAAAGATTACCTTCCAAATGAAAGAAAAGCGCAAGTAGCGGTGACGGTTTGAGGAAGCGGAGAGATCAAGATCTATAGACTTTGGGATGTGGTTGAAGAAATCGAAGATAAAGAAGATGATCGCCAAAAGACTTTGGATCAAGCTAAGGAAATCAAAGATGATGCTATAATTGGTGATACCTTGACGGTAGAAATCACACCAGATCCACTAGAGTTCACCAGAATTGGTGTGCAAGCTGCTGCACAAACCATCAAGCAAAATCTTAAAAATATCGAAAGAGAACGTTTCTTTGAGAAGTTTCAAGATAAGCAAGGAGAACTATTGAAGGCGAAAGTACTGAGAGTGATCGCAGAAAGTGTCGTGCTTGATGTAGATGGAGCTACTGTTGTGCTTCCTCCTCAAGGACAGGTACCAAATAGAGTCTATCATGGTGGTGAAGAAATTATCGTGTATCTCAAACAAATCTCGAAGGGGAGTGGAGGTATCAATCTAGATATCACTCAATCAGGATCAGAATTTATCGACGCATTGTTGAAAAGAATCGTGCCAGAATACGAAGAGGGAATGGTGACGATCGATAAGATCGTAAGAATCACAGGAAAAAGAACAAAGATGATCGTAAGTACTGATGATGAAAAAATCGATCCAGTAGGAGTATTTGTTGGACACCGTGGAGATAGAATCAATACGATCCTTTCTTTATTGAACGGAGAAAAAATTGATATCATCGAAAAATCATCTGATGATGAAGATAAAGCACTTATTCAATTGGTTATCGACTCTCTCAAACCAGCCAAAATTAGCCACGTGGATATAGAACATGGTAAAGCAACCGTAAAACTACCAGAAGACCAAAAAGCCTTAGCAATTGGTAAGGGAGCAATCAATATCAAATTGGCAAGTCAGTTGACGGGATTGAGGATAGAACTAGTTTAATTGAAAATTGAGAATTGAAGATTGAAAATTACGTGCAAAACGATCTACTCAATTCTCCATTATCAATTTTCAATTATCAATTATTACCATGCTTCACATCGTCACTGGAAATACTAAAAAATTTGAAAAAATCTTGAGCGTTATTCACTCTTGAATAGAACTGAAGCAGGTAGATCTTGATGTGCCTGAGATACAGTCTTTGAGCGTGATTGATGTTTCTCAAGATAAAGCGAAGAAGGCATTTGCGATATTGCAAAAACCATTAATGGTAGAGGATACTTGAGTGTACTTTGATTGATACAATCAATTTCCATGACCACTAGCAAAACAAGCATTTGAATGACTATGAGTTAGTTGAATGAATGCTTTGTTTGATGCAATTGAAAATAAGAAAATATCCTTCAAATCCGTAGTAAGTTATATAGATGCATCTCTAGATCAACCGATCTCATTTGTTTGAGAGAGTACATGAATAGCTGATTTCTCTCATCCAAACGCTCCATTCAATAGTAAGCTCCCTTATTTGAGTTTCTTTCGTCCTGAGTGAAAAACTTCAGTAGCAAGCATGCTAGATGATGATTTTTGGAAAGACACACACCATAGAGTAAAGGCTGTGAGAAAGTTTAATGAGCGATTTAAACAAGAAATTGAAAAATAGTGCTACTGTTGAAAAAATCCTTTGCTAAAACGCTAATACACCAATTCTCCATTTTCAATTATCCACTATCAATTATTCCCATGTTCGATACCGTCATCTGACTAGAAATCCATATCAAACTAAACTCTCCCAACAAACTCTTTTGTCGTTGTAAAAATGAGCAGGAGTTTGATGATTTGACGCCAAATACCCATGTGTGTCCGACCTGTATGGGACAACCCTGAGCACTTCCTGTATTGAATCAAGAGCCATTGGAGAAGGCGATACAATTATGATTAGCATTGAATTGTACGGTGCAGTTGATTTCACAATTTGATCGCAAGTCGTACTTTTACCCTGATCTCCCGATGGGATATCAGATTACCCAGTTTTCCAAACCTACCAATATTGATGGTTCGGTGACTTTTTTCATAGATAAAGAATTTTCTGAAGAGCGTACCGTATGAATTGTTGACGCACATATCGAGACTGATACAGGAAAGAGTATTCATAGTGCAGGAGCAGTGACTTTAGATTATAATCGTGCTTGAACACCGCTGGTGGAGATCGTAACTCATCCAGAATTTAGCACTACGCAAGAAGTGATTTGATTTTTGAAGCATCTGCAAAGAGTGGCAAGATTTCAAGATGTAGGAGACGGAGATATGGATAAAGGGCAGATGCGTGTGGATGTAAATATTTCATTGAAACCACAGTGATCTGAAATCTTATGAAATAGGACAGAGACCAAGAATATGAGCTCATTTTCTGCGATCTCTAGAGCAATCGAATATGAAGTAGAGAGGCAAACTGAGATTTTGAATAATGGTGGTGTGATAGATCAACAAACCAGATGATGGGATGATGTGGCCGGAAGTTCTTTTGTGATGAGATCAAAAGAGGATGCTATGGACTATAGATATTTCCCAGAGCCAGATATGCCTTTGGTCTCAATATCTGAACAACAGTTGTCAAAAATTAGTCAAACCATGAAACCAGGTCCATATGAGCGTATCAAGACTTATAAAGATGCATACAAATTCAATAAAGAATATATCAATGCATTGATCAATGACGTTGACGTCAATCAAGCATTTGAATATGGGGTAGCGCAATGAAATCCTCCTGCTGAAGTAGCGAAGCGATTAGTATGACCCATTCAAAGACGACTCAATGAACAACAAGTCTGATTTGATGCATTGGCCTTTACTCAAAAACAGTTCTTAGATTTTCTTCTCCTGATTAAGGACGGGAAACTGGCTAACGCTCAGGCCAAAATTGTTATGAGCGAGATGATTGCTCACGGAACTAACCCAGAGCAGGTGATTGAAGAAAAATGACTCAAACCTGTAGATGAGGATCAAGTGAAAAATCGACTTGATCAAATTTTCAAAGAAAAACCAGATCTCCTTGAAGATCTCAAGTCAGGAAATATGAAACCAATGTGATTCGTCGTAGGTCAAGTAATGAAACTCAGTTGATGAGCTGCAGACCCAGGGATGGTGAATGGGTTGATACGTAAAATAATAGGTTAGTATGTTGGTATATTAGCTCGTCATTCTGAAGTCATCTTTCGCTTCGCTACAGATTCAATCAGGATGACGAATCGCTTCTAATTACTTCAAGAAAAAAACCTGAAGCATTCCGCTCCAGGTTTTTTTTAACTCTAACCTCTTTGCCATAGGCATATATTACTTGCAACTATTCCCTAAGTCCCTTTGGTCCTAGTTCATAGGCAAGTAATTAATTCTAACCTCTATTTAACTCTCCCTCCATCCAATTCATCTTGCCATTTTTTAAGTTTATCTCGATTTCCGTCTCTAGCCATAGCAGCTTGAGCTGGTCGTGTATCAGGATGATGATTTTGGAATCTATCACCTTCTAGATCCAAGATGCTTCTAATGTGAACTGGATCAGCGTCAGCTAGTTGTTCGAAGGTATGAAGACCATTTTCATTCAAATGTTTTTCGATAACTGGACCGATTCCTTCAACCTTTTTTAGATCATCTGGTTTTCCAGTAAATGTAGTTTTGGTGTGTGATTTGCTAGAGTGAGTCGCAACTCCTGCTGCAGAACTAGTTGCCGCTGCTGCATGAGATGTTCCTTTAGATGAACCATGAGTGTTTCATCTAGTGCATGCTCATCATCTTGCGCATCCACATGAAGCATCGCCACAACCACTTCCTCAATTCAATAAACTAACTAGAGCAATAATTGATGAGAAGATAAATCCTGTCCACAATGCAGAACTAGGTCTTGATTCCCATAAACCATCTTGTGCATACTTGAGTGCAAATCGTGCAGCTGCAAATGCAACAATAATCAAAAGAATAAGTGATAAGATTCTCCCGAGGCTCTTATTGTAGTATGATCTTCATAGATACCATCACACGAGTAGTCAAATCAAGAGAAGTATAATTGCTATTATAACCATTTGTTGTTAGATATAAGTAAAATAAAATAATAATGACGTTTCTTAGTCGAGTAATGATAGTCTATATAACCATTGTCACAAGTCAGCTTTTGTTACGTTTCCTGAGAAATCTTCGATTGAAGTTCATTCAGTTACCAATCCATTTGTAATAGCCCAATTGAAGTAATTTTTGTACCATGGAGTAGCGTCTTCTGCGAGGAATCCAGTTTTAGTTCTTACCAATACCGTAAGAAGTTCATCCTTTGTCATCACTCTGTCTGGTATAAAGTTACCATTTGATCATCTAAGAAGATCAAATCCACAGGCAGTAGCAATGGTTGCCTGAAGTGGTTCAGATTTGTTTACTATATCAGGGAAAGAGCATTCTGTTTCAGTAGATTTTTCTTCTAGATCAGCAACAACTCAGTATCTTGCAAGAAATGGTGTAGATGTTGCTCTAGTGATGATGTCATCACTACCAAAATCAGTAAGTGCTTTGGTGTCAGTATAATCATTTTCTTGGAGGTAAGTGTACCATGGTATATTTGCATCAGCATCAGCATCAACGTTAGCATCTCAGTCATCATCAGTGTCTCATTCATCTGCGTCAACCACAGCATCTACTATTGCAGGAGCTACAGCAGCTTTATTTGTGTCAACATTAACAGTTCATCAATATCTTCCATAAAGGAATCGAAGAAGTGCCAAAGCAAGAATTGAAAGAGCAATTGCTCATCGGTCAGTTCAGATGCGTTTCATATTTACTATAAAAAGGATAAAAAATGATAAATAACACAGATGATCGCAAGAGTGCATTTGCTTTGCAATAATCGATCAACTTCTTACCTTATAATCAATTGTCTAAATAAGGCAATATTCCCCTAGTGATAGCTTATTTTTTCTTTTTGTCATTTTTGTATTATGCTTAGACATGTACCGGTATTATTAGACGAAATAATTGAAGTATTTCCCGAGGATGGTTCTACGTATCTTGATGGTACCCTGGGTCATGCAGGTCATACACAAGCTTTATTGGCTCACTTTCCTACTATCAAGCTCGTGTGAATTGATAAAGATGAGCATATGATCACCAAAGCAAAGCACTTTCTATGAGACGAACTGGAGAGAATTTCGTTGGTGCAATGAAGTTATATTGAATTTGATAAAATCAAAAAAGAATCATGAATCGATGCATTTGATTGCATGCTCTTAGATCTTGGGGTAAATATGGATCATTTCAAGGTAGCTGAACGTGGCTTTAGTATTAAACTTGACGGAGATTTAGACATGCGTTTTGACACCAGCTCATGAATCCCCGTGAGTGAGTGGCTCAAAAAGACACATTTTGAGGAATTAGACAACTTATTTGAGCGTTATACAGATTTTTGACAGACCTATCGTGAGTGGATTTCTCGTGAATTGATCAAGCAAAAAAGGAAGAACCCCTTCAAGACCACGGGAGACGTGAAAGCACGAGCGAGAAAGAACGAAATAAATGCGAAAGTGTTGGCTATTTTGTTTCAAGCTCGAAGAATTTTTATCAATGATGAACTTGTCGATTTGGAGAAGTTTTTGGAGAGATTCGATGATTTCCTCTTGCCTTGAGGGAGATGTTGTGTAATAACATACCACAGCTCAGAAGATAGACTCGTCAAGGTTAGATTCAAAGAACTAGTTGATAATAAGCAGTGAATACTATATAACAAAAAGGTTATCAAACCAAATCGAAAGGAGATGGAGAGAAATAAAGCATCAAGAAGCGCCAAACTCAGAATATTCGAAAAAATATAGGAACGAATGTGTTCCATAAGAGTTTTTTATTTCTTACCCTGCATGTCAAACATTGTCGTTTTGCAAAGCCTTGCAAAAAAATATCTCACGTCAAAATTTGCATGAAGACGCCAGCAGAAATTTTATAGCATGATGAAGTTTGCTATGGTTTTTTCTGTATTGGTAAGTGTGATAGCAGTGTATGCAAATCTTGTAACCTCAGCATCAACCAAAGGGTACTTCTTAGAAAAAGCAAAAAACGAACTAGCGAGTCTCGAATTTGACAAGAGCATCCAAGAACTAGAAGTCATCAAAACCAAGAAAAATCTTCGATCAGAAATGAAACTCCAATACCACGATTCACGATTCCAATCTATCGGTGATAATATGATCACCATCAATGCGTATGATACAGAGTATGTGGTGAATGAGCCGGGTGTTGCTAATTAGAATGAAATTATTGTAAGATGACTCTCATACAGAAACTACTCGTTGAGTAGTTTTTTGTTTTGTTGCCGCATGATGTCAAAGAAGCTTTTTAATGTTTAGTGTATTAGTTGTTTGCTGATTATTTTTAATTTACTACTTAAGTGAGTTTTGAGATTTTAGTTTACAGAATAGGTATTGTGTAAACTTAAATATCTCTTGCAATTTATCACAAAATAATTATAAGTCAACAATAAGGGAATTAAGTCAATGCCCTTTAGAATATATTGGCGAATTATCTAACAAAAAACAATAAATAATGGCAATGAGATTAACATCATTTTCGAAATTATTAGTAACATTTATGATTGTAGGAGGCTTGTTCTTCGGGTCAAGATTATTTATGGGAGGTGATAACAGCTTATCCTATGAACTAGTAAAAAAAATTCAGGTTGACTTGGAAGACCAAGGATTTAGTAATGTTGAAGTTACGGGAAAATGTGGTTGGACAGCTTGTGGGACTTCAGAGGATGATATGATGAACAAAAAAGGTTATTCTTTTAAGGCATTATCATCTTCAACTGAGAGAACAGTAAATGGTTGTGCCTGCGTACATAGCTGGAGCAAGAAGATTAGTTACGAATGGTAGAAGAAAAATTCCTCAGAGGGTATTCTCTTATGGGGTTAGATTAAATTCTTATCCTATAGGAGAATCTCTTGTAGGTTTTTTTTTATGTTCAATAACTCTTCTACTTCTCTGTTCAATAGAAAGAGAGTAGTTACTCAACAAAACCATACTCTCTATTCTTAGCTATAAACATAGGTATCAAAGTACAGCTTATTAGCTCTTTTGGGGATACAGTCCAAATGGTTGTTGTTGACCATATCAAATCACAGTATCTTATACAAACCTAGTTGTTCTCTAAGGTTGTTAATATCTAGTGGTTCCATATATGTTGCAATGTTCGAGATTATTTGGAGAGGAGATGGCTTATTTAAATTTATATCTGTGTTCCCATCCCCTCAAAAAACTCCTCCAATATCCCCACCAAACTTGCATAATCCCTAGCTTGAGGGATTTTCTTTTTGAGGTCTTTGGAGTTGGGGAGACCTAGGAGATATCTGAAGAGGTATTTACGAAATTCTATGGGGCTATGAGCTTGTGAGACATCAAGGGCTCAAGATCTGATTTGTTGGGTTGTGTCTTCTAGTTGTGCTAGTGTAGGTTGTTTGAGTCAGATGCTGTGATCGTATGAAGCTACTGCTTGTTTGAATTGGAGTTCACAGGCTGTCATGAGGCTCAGATGATAGATGATGGTTTCATATACTTCTGCCGGGCTAGGGGTATGAGGAGTAAGAATTCGGGGATTTCCTATTGCTCACTGTGCTGGCATGATTCCATCGAGATTTCCTGACTTATCTAAGCCATCTTGGTAGGTCCTGAGGCCTCCGTTTCCGATAATAATGGTCTCAGGGAGTTCTTTTTTGAGGTCATAGATAAAATCTCGACGCACTTCTCCTGCATGTGATTGTTTATAGGTTCTTCCATGTACTCAGATAGTAGTGACATATTTGCTTGCTTGTATCAAGAAATCAAATTGTTCTTGGATATCATCTTGGCTGAGTCCAATTCTGGTCTTGAGTGAAAAAGGAGTAGAAATTTTTCCTGCAATTTCTTTCAGGATATCTAAGGTTTTTTGCTTATCTTTGAGCATTCCAGACCCGGCAGCACACTTCATGATCTTGGGGGAAGGACAACCCATATTTAGTTCTATTCCTGCGAAGTCATATTTCTTTTCAATATCCAAAATACAAGAAATCAGCGTGTCGGTGTTTCATCAAAAAATCTGAGCTATGGTCTCATGATCATAATCACTTCTTTGAATATGTTTGATGACTCCAGGAGGGTTGTGTACATATCCATCAGCGGACATAAATTCTGTCCAGAGCATCAGCTCATCATCAGGAGCTCCATGCTGTTCGAAGATCTTTTTACACAGGATCCTGTAGGCACAATCAGTAACACCATCCATAGGAGCTAAACAGATTTTCATGTGAGAGGTTAAAGAGTAAAAAGGCAATAAGGCACTTACGCAATAAGTTCTTACAGTATGCAATCAAAAAATCGAAATATATTGCCGTTGCGTTCCGCTACTGATCAGAATGTGCACGAAGGAGTTGTCGACCAACGTGCGGAGTTTGGGAGACTAGGCGTTTTTTGCTTCGTTTTTGGGGCTATGCCAAAAATGAAGAATGAAGCATAGAAAATTATTTTTAGTGTAGCTTAACATGTCGAAGTTATACATACGTAAGTAAGAAATTCTATAAAAGTTCTCTCACATACTCAAGCGCCAACTCCTGATCAATAAACATCGGAGAGGTAGCTATGGTGGTGAGCGAGGCATGAGCAATCAGATCTTTTGTGATACTCATGGTCTTATCGGGTGAAGCAGGAGACATCCCTGGTGCCCAAAAATCCATATCGATATCAAGCAGGAGGGGAGTATTTCAGTATTCATAGACAAAATCTAAGAGTTCTTGTTCTGACTTGATCCAGGTGAATTCAACGCTAAGAAAGCTTTGAAGAAAGGGTTGGATGAAGCTGGATATTTGACATTCAAAATTTGTGTATCTCCGTATATATTCATCATCATGCAGGAGTCAAGGATCGAATACGGTGCTAGGGATATTAAGATCAGAGTGTTGATCTATGTGGATAAGATGAATTTTTTCTCCTTGGTGTTTTCTGATTCGTTTGAGCCAAAAATACAGAGCATGATTGTGATTATCGAAAATATATTGTGATTGATCCTGTATTTGATACAGATGCTTCAATCCGGTATGACTATGTAAGATTCAGTCCTCATCGATTTCTTCTAGCACCAAATGATCTCACAATTCTATCTGATTGGCTTTATTTATTTGTTTTAAGTAGGGGAGGGTAAGTTCTGCTTTTCATAATTTAACCTTTCTTTCCTCATAACTTAACGCATTGTTGCCGTTATTTGTTGTGTGTACATATTGTTGAGAATAAAACATGCAAAAATTTGACAGATAAAGTATTATATGTATAATATATATGTTGATGAGGTCATTAAGAAATGAAGTGTATTGATGTTAGATAGATATTCGTCTATTTAGTATCAATATACTCCTTAGTATATCAGAGTATAAAGCATCAACGTTACTCTCTGATTTGCTAAGATTTGGTTACTTTTTGGAGAGTCCTACTCTCTCAGCTCCAACCAAGTTGGTAGTTAGGCATTATGAGAAAACTTCTGTTTTCGAGATTCTAATGAAATAACAAAAAAATCAAAACAAAAAGATTACAAAAAAAAACAAAACAAAAATCAAAAACAAAAAATAAACGATCTAATCGTTTACACTAAACTACAACATTAGAACGTAGTGAATCCTAAGAATGGTAACCGGATAGAATGGGTATAAGAGCTATTTCGAATATGCACGACCGTGCGAAATATCACTTTCACCTGTTCATGATATCAAAGTAGTAGGGACCACGTGTCACGATATCAATGAAATCAATGATGATTTCAGACCAAGAGAGGGAATACCTCTCTTGGTATTTTTTTGCTTAGAGAAAGGGTGGAGTTTGAGAGGGAGATGAATACAAAGGAGAAAAGAGATCGTCATTCAGAGTCGGATGAGACCTTATGACCCTGAGGAATCGAAGGGAAATAATGGTCGATTGCGACGTGGAATCCAGGTTCTCGAGAATAACTTAACGAATATTGCTTTCATTTTAGTAAAGTAACCTCGAGTAAGTAATCTCTTAGTAAGTAGATTTTATACCTGACTGGATTCCACATCGCAAAGCTTCTCCATTCGCTTCGCTTATGTGAAGCTATCCGATTCTGAATGACGGACTAAGTGATTTAATCTTCAATATTTAACTCATGTCCCTCTACCTCAAATACCGTCCAGATTCCTTTGATAGCCTCGTAGGACAACACCATATCGTTGATGTACTCAAAGCTCAGTTAGCTTCAGGAAAAGTAAATCATAACTATTTGTTTTATGGTCCAAGAGGTACAGGAAAAACATCTACTGCAAGACTTTTGGCAAAGGCAGTAAACGATGAAAACTTCCTTACCAAGCCTGATCTAGAATTAGCAGAGCGTATCGATTCTGGGAAGATTTTAGATTATGTTGAGATCGATGCAGCTTCTCACACGGGTGTAGATAATATTCGTGAAGAAATCATAGAAAAAGCACTCTATGTCCCGACAGTATTGAAGAAAAAAGTCTATGTGATCGATGAGGTCCATATGCTGAGTAAGGGTGCCTTCAATGCATTGTTAAAAATCATGGAGGAACCACCAGAATATCTTATGTTCATCCTAGCTACCACCGAAATTCACAAAGTCCCTGATACCATTCTCTCTCGTTGCCAAGTGTTTAATTTCCGCAATCATAGTATACAGGATATTGTCTCAAATCTTAAAAATATCGCAACGGAAGAGGAAATCAAAACGACAGACGATGGTCTTGCTATGATCGCTAAGCTCGCCCAATGAGGACAACGTGATGCGATCAAATATTTGGAGCAGGTGAGTATCTTGGGAGAAGTGAATGCAGAAAATGTGAGCACCTTCCTTGGGGTAGTTTCTCATCAAACACTAGCGGGTATCGTTGAGTGAATGAAAGCTAAAGAACTAGAAAATACCATAAAAATCTTTGAAGATCTTCATCAATGAGGTTCTGATTTGATGGCAGTATCAAAAGACCTTCTCCAATATTTTGACGAGCATTTCTTGGAGGATCCAGCACTATATAGTTCTCTAGCGCAGATTCGAACCAAAATCATCTCTCAAATGAGAGCCAGCTCAATGCCTTTGATTAGTATCAAGGCTGGGGTGTATGAGTGGATAAAATAAAAGCTAAAATTTTATGCTTGTTGATAATAGCAATGGATATATGACCGGGTATAGCATTAGATATAGACGATACACTTTCGCAAACGACGATTTTTTGGATAGAAAAAATGATTGAAGCATTTGGTAGTGATGAAGGAATGACAGCCCAACAAATAAGAGAGAAATATTTTTATGTACAGAATGTTCCATATCCTAGTTGGTCTTGGGAGAATGTTAAAGATAAAATACACTATCGATTGACCGACGAAGCTTTTCAATTAGAGTTGAAAACAGTAGTTGATTCTGTTTCTTGAATACAGGAGTTGATACAATCTTGAAAGAAATTTAGTTGTTATCTTTCAAATCGTCCAATATCTATTTACTGATCAACGAAAAAACGATTAGCTTTACACTGATATCCAGAACTTCCTATAACACTAAGACCAGAGGATGTAGATAAGGAGAAATGAAATGATCGGAAGTCTGATTTTTTGCAGAAGCATACAAATATTTCCTGAATTATAGATGACAATCCTGACTTAATTGAGGCGTTACCAATTTGATATCAGTGAATTGTCTATCTTTTTGAAACTAAAAAATATTCAAATCCTCATTGAGTTTCAGTCGTACAGTGCGATGACTGGAAGACTCTTGTTCAAGAAATGACTTCTAGATAAAAAACCAAATCACTTTGCCTTTGATATATGTTACTTAGCTAACTCGTCTAATTTACCTAATTTACCCAATCAAATCTCTAACCGACTTAATATACAAACGAACTTTTTCGATAATTTTTTCTAGTTGTTCTGCAGTTACTTGACTTTCATTTTCATCCAATTTTTCAACCAGATCATTCGCTTGAGAGTAAGCTGCGATAGCGAATCTTAGAGCATCAGCATTATTGATCAGTCTAGATTTATTCAGAAGGGTGCGGCTTTCTTTTTTTAAGGTTCTTATAGTTTGTCTAAGAGTAATAAGGTATTCTTCTGAGACTTCTTCTGGTAGTTCAATAAGCTCTCCATCAGTTCATAGATCAATATCTCCATTTGGATTAGGGAGAGCGATGAGATCGTCGTATTGTTCTGTATCTACTTCATCGTTATCATTTCATCTATTATTATTATTCGATCATTGTGAATCATCACTATCTGCACCAGGAATGGTAACGACTTCTCCAGAGATATCATCAAGGTCTAATTCTCTTGTGTTTGAATCTGCAAACATTACTTTCCACAACAATCGTCCAAGTCCAATCAGTACTCCCAAAAACACCAAACCTAAGAGTCTGATAAGTCGTTTTTTCCAAGCACCAGATGTTTCTTCCTCGTCATCATCGTCATCTTCAAAGAAGTCGGTTGAAATATCAGCGTTACTTGTTGCTAAATATTTTTCAACCGCTGGTATATCTTTAGTTACTTTGGAAGCTGCTGGTTCTTTGATTTGCTCTGATTCGACTTTTATATTTTCTTTTACTACTTCGTTTACTACTTCGTTTACTACGATTTCAGGTTTTTTGATCTTTTTTGAAGGAGTTTCATCCAGATTAGTGAGCGCATCTAGATCAATGAGTGTGTTAGTAGATGTTGACGTACTGCTTTCAGCTTTTATTGAATTATTCTTGGTTTCTTTTGGGGTGTTCGTTTTTGATGATATTTTTGGAGGACTTTCTTCAATATCAGTCAAGGATCCAATATCAATTCATAGGGAGTTAGGCTCATCAATGTTATTTTTAGCTTCTTCATCAGCTTTAGCTTTAGCCTTAACAGCTCCCTCTTTTATTCTAGCATCTTCATCAGCTTTGGCCTTTGCGTCAGCTTCCTCCTTGAGTTTAGCATCTTCATCAGCTTTGGCTTTTGCAGCAGCGGCTTCCTCCTTGAGTTTGGCATCTTCATCAGCTTTAGCTTTTTCAGCAGCGGCTTCCTCCTTGAGTTTGGCTTCTTCATCAGCTTTGGCTTTTGCAGCAGCAGCTTCCTCCTTGAGTTTGGCTTCTTCATCAGCTTTGGATTTAGCAGCAGCGGCTTCCTCCTTGAGTTTGGCATCTTCATCAGCTTTAGCTTTTGCAGCAGCAGCTTCCTCCTTGAGTTTAGCATCTTCATCAGCTTTGGCTTTTGCAGCAGCAGCTTCATCCTTGAGTTTAGCATCTTCATCCTTGAGTTTAGCATCTTCATCAGCTTTAGCCTTTGCAGAAGCAGCTTCCTTGAGTTTAACTTCTTCTTTAGCTTTCTGTATCGCTCCTTCTTTGGCTTTTTCTTTATCAGCGCTGTTATCTTTTATCTTCTTTTTTGCTTCTTTTTCAGCTTTTAGACTTATTATTTCTGCTGCTTTGATAGAGTCATCTTTGCTTTTTGGAGCACTTTTTTTCTTAGTTTTCTTTTTGTGGTTATCAATGATCAGTGGGTCTTCAAAATTTCTTCCTCCACCAAGACCATTTTTGATTGCGTCAAGTTGGTTATCTAAATCTTTTTCTTCATCAATAAGCCATACATCAAAACGATCATCATTTTGATTTTTGAGTGTTGCATGTCTTTTGAAATCTAATGCAACATCATAGATCTTTTTTCCATTTTTTACATATACTGTACCTTTGCTTCTTCATTTGTCATCTTCCCAAAGATCTTCTGGGGCAGTGTCTTTTTTCCAAACCAGCTTATGATCGCCTTTTTTATTTGGCACTATTGCATAAATATTCTCCAATGATCTAATATCTAGATCATCTTGAGTAAGGAAGTTAAGTTCTTCTTTCGGTCTTTCCATGTTTTTAGCTGAGCTTGTATCTTTTCTTTTGGCAATGTAAGCATCAAGATCTCAAATACCATCAATCATATGACCAGAGTCTTTGATATTGATGTTAGGTTTTTTCTTAATACTTTTCTTTTTTGGTTTTTCAGAAAGATCGCTGCTGATTTTTTTGTCAACATCATCAATATTGATGGCATCATAAATATCATCAAACTTTGGTTTGCTTGATGAACTTACTTTTTTCACATTGAGGTCTTTTGGGTTTTTAGGATTTTTCTCTTCTGCCATCATTGATTATGAAATGATAAAGAAATTACTGATTACCTAAGTATATTTACTTGTGTTATATTTGTCAAAAAAAAAGACGTCAAAACGACGTCTACATGAGTATTTCTCTGGCTTTAGATCATTCTTGTGGGCCTACGATACCTCTTTCTTCTAGGATATCGATGAGTCTTGCTGCACGTGGAAATCAAACTCCAAGTTTTCTTTGGAGCATAGTAGCAGATGCTTTCCCTGTTGCCGCAATTATTCAGATAGCTTGCTCAATCAATTCTTCATCTGAATCACTAACATCTCATCATGCTCAAGCTACTCATGATCCTTTATTTTCTAAGATACGCATAATTTCTGGATGATAGATATCTTCTTCTGTGAGGTTGGCCATATATTTTTCTTTGATTGCTTCAACAATCTTTTCTGTCTCTGGAGTATCAATAAATGGTCACTGAATCCTGATAGGAAATTTACTTTTGGGATCCATATATAACAGATCTCATTTACCTACGAGATCTTCAGCTCATTTTACATCTAAGATGGTTCTACTATCAATTTGAGATACAACACCAAAAGAAATTCTGGTCGGGATGTTTGCTTTGATAAGTCCGGTAATTACATTCACACTTGGTCTTTGAGTAGCTAAGATAAGATGCATTCAGACCGCACGAGCCATTTGAGCGATACGAGCGATATATTGTTCTGTATCTTTCTTGTTACCGCTCATCATAAGATCAGCGAGTTCATCAATAATAATAACCAAACGGTACATACTTTGTTTTGTCTCATCTCATTCTATTTTGGCATTATATTCATCGATATTTCTTACTTTATTATCTTTGAGAAGTTTATATCTTTCATTCATATGATTTACTGCCCACTTCAGAATCTTAACTGCTTTATCAGGTTGGGTAATAATCGGCGCCAGTAGATAAGGAATTCATTCATAAATTCAAAGCTCTACTTGTTTTGGATCCACCATAATAAACTTCAATTCACTTGGTGTATTTTGATAAATCAATGAAGCAATAAATCAGTTTACTCATACAGACTTACCAGATCAAGTGGCTCAAGCTACCAATAGATGAGGCATCTTCTCTAGGGGTTTTACTACCTGTTCTCATCATATTCACTTTCCGATGATCAGTCATGTTCGATTTTCTTTCATTGATTTTGAAAACTCTAGCGAGCTATAACTATCTCCAAGTCTAACCATTTGTGGTCTTGGATTTGGAATCTCAATCCCTACAGAGTCCGTCCCTGGTATAGGAGCTAAGACTCTCAATGATTTTGTTCTGAGTGAAAGTGCAAGATCTTTTTTCAAATTTTCGATTTTTGAGACTTTGATACCGGCTTGAGGTTTGATTTTAATTTGCATCACGGTGGGTCCGATATTGAATCCTTCTATATCCACATCGATACCAAACTCTGCTAGCTTATCTTTGATTCACTGCGCTTTTTTCAAAAGCCAATCTTCATCTACCGTAACATCATTAGTTTCAGCTTTTTCTAGTAACTCTAAAGAATAAGTAGGCTTATCCTTAGGAAAACTAATATTCATCTCCTTGATCGTTTCTTGATCTTGTTTCTTTTGTACGGTGTTGTTGAGTTTGTTTTTGATTAATGATTTGAGTGACTGTTTATTTTTTTCATAATCTTCTTTCAATGGTGGGGTATCTTTGGGAATAAGCGGTGTAGCTCATGCAGAAGCTTTTGCGGCTGCTGCAACTACTTTTTTGGTTGCTGCCGTTTTCTTTGCTGCTTCATAACTTCCTTTCATCGCTTCCAGCTTGATAGACGGTATTTTTACTTTGTAGTACAATGCCATAGCAACTAAAGTCGCAACCAGTGCAAAGATAAAGAATCCTTTGATGGCATTTGCGGAACCTCCGAACAAATAATCTGATCATAAGATTCATAGGTATCACAGCCAACCACCGTGTGCTTCAATAGAACTCCTCACTGCATCAGAACTTCGATCACTGAGATTGATTCATATCAGCTGAAAATTTAGTATCGATGAGATGAAAAACAGGAGTATAAAGGCAAACTTAAATAATCGACTCGTGTAAAAACGTTGTCTAAATAAGATAAATGCCCCCGTAACAATCAAAAAGGCAAAAAAGACGAAACTCCCTTGATATCAAAACAATTGAGTGGTAGGATACGATAAAGCGCTAAACAG
Organism: Candidatus Absconditabacterales bacterium; assembly: GCA_937958645.1. Lineage (GTDB taxonomy): Bacteria > Patescibacteriota > Gracilibacteria > Absconditabacterales > Absconditicoccaceae > JAHDCT01. The sequence continues at coordinate 30,034 of CALGNI010000051.1, read as the reverse complement.
CGGTGATTCTTGCGCAGTATAAAATGAAAAGAAAAATAGTACTCATAAGATTACGAGCAGTCATCAGAGTTTGTATCTATCAAGCACGATACTTGATTTTTTTCTACGTGTAGTTTTTCTTCTGGCCAAATGAATAGATAATTACTAAAATTTAAGCTTTTTGGAGCTTAGTAGGCTTGCTTCCTATGATTTTGTTAGTTGTAGTGTAGCGAACTCCGATCCATATTCAAGATTTTGGGAGTGATTAGTATTGACTAAGATGTGTAAGTATACTTTGTTGTTAGCTATTTTTTGAGAATATAGATCATTCTTTCCACCGCGTCATCATGAAGAGTGTAGGCATGAGTCTTGATGATCTTTCGTCCAAACTTCTTGATCAGACGATCTTCTTTGCTCGTAAACAATTTGTACAAAATACAGACTCCTCAAGGTTTGAGAATTTCGTCAATCCGAGGAAGTAAGGTGTCTGCAAAAGCTACCGCTCTGGCCGTGACTAGATCATACTTAGTGTTGTGATCTTCACTTCTGCTATGGATTCAGCGACAATTTTTCAATCAAAGTGTTTTGGTCATATCATTGATTGCATCTATTTTTTTTCTTCTTCCATCGATTCCTGTTCGTTGAATATCTGGAAATTCTATGGCTAGGGGCAGAAGTGGAAATCAACCTCCGGTACCAATATCACATGCTTTCTTTCAATCATATTCATGCAGATCAAAGCACTGCTTGATTTCTAGAGCATCTAAGATATGCTTTTGATACACAGCTTCTTGTGTTCTGATAGCAGAAAGATTGATTTTACTGTTTCGTTCAGTAAACACGTGTATAAGAGGAGTTCGATGTGGATCTAGTGTCGTTTTTTTCATGAGAAAAAGAATTTTATAAACGTATTATGCAGAGTATGCTACGACAAGAAGCGAAACGTATTTTGGCGCTCATATCGATTTTGGTTATTTTGGCTTGAATATTTTTGTGATTGATTTCTTTTGGGCCATTACTTCAGGATAAAGAATTTGATGAAGCTCTTGAACGAGCCCAATCTATAGGGATTTCCATTGAATCAATAAAAGAAAAGCCTTTTGGATTCATCACCAGAGCTGAGTCAGCAAAACGATATGTTGCATTTGCTCAGTCATCTGACATGCTCTTATATACTGATGACATCTGTCGTTTCAATGATATTGATCATCTCCAAGGAGAGGAGTTTGATATGATTATGCTTTCATGTATGTATCGTTTCTTTCGATGAAGCCAATGATGATATTTTCCAGATTCTTATCTGACTAAAGCCTGATCTTTGGTGGCGTTGATGAAATGATTTTTTCCAACCAAGGAAGTTGAAATCACAGAACCCTATCGAGAACCCTTTGTAAATGAAGCAAAAAGCATGGGAATCACCAAGCGCGAAAGCGACCCCTATATGATGTATTTGATTACAAAATATGAGTTGTTGTTGCAGTTGTACAGGGCGTATGAGTGGAAACAGGGATAAGAGATTAAAATTATCAATTATCAATTATCAATTATCCATTTTCTTGCTTTGCATATACTTCTTGTGTCTAAGTACTTCGTCCCTTCGTTCCTAGCGCTTAGACAAGAATTTAATTATCAATTACTATCATGCTCCCCAAACATCAAAAACTCACAGGAAAAGAAATAAATTATATGCTCAAGCGCGGAAAAAGATACTATGGCGAGTATCTTATTTTTCGAGTTATTCCTCAATATTCCAGTAATAAGTTTTCCCAGCGAGCATTTCAAATTTCTCTCAAAGTAGAAAAAAGAGCATCAATGAGAAATGAGTTAAAAAGAATCTGTTTTTCAATTATTCAAGAGCAAGGAGAGTGAAAAAAACACATAAAAGTATTTGCTTCAGTCAATAAGAAAAAAGCAGAGGAGTTAAAAGAACTTATTGCAACTCAACCCAAAAAAACTATAATAAATCAACGAAAATCCTTTGTTAAAAGGGATCTTAAGTTCTTATCTTGAAAGCTTTAGTTGTTTTTTTGTGATATGGTGAAGGAAGCTCAAGAAGATCATACAATATTAGATTGGTTCGACGATACGATGGACGAATTTCATGCATGGTTGTGAGATATTAAAGACCGTCGCGAAAAAAATATCGAACAGTTTGAGCAAGAAGATGTCCAAGAGCTAAAAGAAGAAATAGATCAGATATCTGAAAAAGATGCCCACTCACTCAGTATTCAAAAGTCTTCATTTTGGAGCTTTTGGTTGATTTGATGAATCTCAGCGCTTATTGGATATTTCTTTTTCCAGTCATTAGATCTTTTCTATCTCGTGATTACCTGAATTATTTTATCAATGGCATCGGAGAAGTTTATCCGTTTTTTTCAAGCCTGGATGCCTAGATGACTTGCGATCGCTTTGACTTATGTTTTATTGCTGTTATTCTTGTTTGGAGGAGTAATCTTAGTAATTCCTTTTTTGATCCAACAAACAGCAGAACTAAGTGTGTTATTGATAGATCGAGCACTATGAATCCAAACCATGATACAAGAACAATGATTAGATGCGATTATTCAAGGAAGTATCTTGCCAGATTCTCTCAAACAGAATCTTATGAATTATCTAGCAGGTTCCAATCTCCAACAAAGTCTTCAAAACACTTTGATCGAGAATATATCAGAAATAGTAACGCTTGGTTCATCATACATAAAAAATGCTGGAGATTTTGCGGTTACTTTGCTAACCAATACTTTCTCAGCCTTGTTTCAAATAGCGATTGCACTCACTGTAGCGGTGTTTGGATCTATAGAAAAAGAATGAGTATCTAAGTTTATTGCATCATTATCATCTACTCCGCATCATATGGAAAGAACAGTGAAAGGCTTGTATGATAGACTCTGAAATCGACTAGTAGGACAGTTGTTGTTGTGTTTGTCGGTGGCACTTTTGGTATGAATTTGATTGTTTGTGTTGAGTTTGTTTTGACTTGCTTTACCAAGTGGATTTACCTTAGCGCTGATTGCGTGACTTACAGAATTTATTCCTTATCTAGGACCGATACTATGAGCTATACCAGGGGTATTTGTAGCGACTTTAGCCTATGGATTCAAAGGATTTGCTGCCGCATGAATAATGTATATGATCATCCAACGAACAGAGAACAATATCTTGGTCCCTTTGATTATGTCTCAGACGCTTTGAGTGAGTCCCTTGTTGATCTTCGTCACGATGCTGATTTTTGGATCATTGTTATGATTGTTAGGGGTAATTATTGCAGTTCCTATTGCAGTGATTCTCAATATTACGTATAAACAGATCATTACCAAAAGATCATTATTGAAAAAGTAACTCTCTTTTATCATATCAATTGATGAAAAAACTCCTCCTTTGATTATCAATTAGTGGAATCACGATGCTTACTTGAGTAGTAAGTGGGTATTTTGAGTCAAGATATCGATGTAATATTCAATCTTGAAGTATCACTATATCTATGGATACAGGTGAACAAACCTGTTTTTGATATCTTGGATCATTACATACCTTATTGAATCAGGTAGATACAGATATCAATCAAGCAAACAATTATATCACTTGGTGAACTGACGTAGCATATTGGACCTGAATCTTATGATCACTTACCACCCAAAGAGACTCATTGAAAAATAGACAAAGTCAGACTCTGTTAGCCATAGAAGATTTTGAAAGATCCTTATTCAATCAAATCAAAAGTCTTCTTCAGTTCTATCTCAAAGAGCAAAGAACAGCGATTATTCAATCAGTTGATAATCTTAGAGTGCAATTAGTGGCATCTAAAACGGTAGGGAACAAGCTTATGTTTGAACAACACCTGAAGAGTATGGAGAGCCTGCAGTATAAGTTATTCTTGTTGGATCGTATCCAGTTCGCTCATGACTTTGAAGAGTTAGTTCCCTTCTTGAAAGAGTTTTTGTATGGGGGAGGGAAGTTATAATTGATAGTGGATGATTGAAAATTGATAATTAATTTTCAGTCACAAATTTTCAATCATGAATTTTCAATTTTCAATTATTTTTTATGAAACTAGGAATAATCAGCTCATGATATGAAATGTTGCCTTTGATGCAGTTCTTGAATAAGACTGAACATGAGGTGCATTTTTTTGTTGATCGAGCGATGCGACCGTGGTGAGAGAAGTCTCCAGCTTTGAGAGAGAAGCGCCTTGAACAATCGATTGAACTGATGCAAGATTCTGTAGATGCACTTATTGTGCCTCCTTCACTGGAAGCGCGCTTTATAGCAAAAAACACTAAGGTCTTACCATTGTTTGAGACCTATCTTCATGACTTTGCTTTTACACATTCACTGGTAGGAAAGATCTGATTGCTGTGTGAACAATCGGACTCAGATAACGCTCAGCAAATTCTTACAAACTATGCGAGTTCATATACTCCTTCAGTCACCCAGCAAGAAACTAAAAAATTCCTAACACCCTTCGCACGATGGCAAAAAACGGTGAGAATGTGGACCTATTTTCTCACGACCTATTGACGTTCAGAACCTATGCTTCGCAAAACACTTAAGCATGATCTTCAGTACTTTTCAGATGCTTGAGTAGATACCTTAATACCACTTTCTCGATGATTTTTGTTTTATCAAAAGATCATCAAAAGTAGAGTAAATCGAAAGAAAACAAGATTTCATGGCCTAGATGCTGTAGAAGTATGTTTCGAGAAGATCATAAAAGAACGCTGACTTAAGGAATCTAGATACACAATAACTCTTCATCATACCGACCTTCCAACACCTTTGCTTCAAGAAAAGAAATGGATGCAGGTGTTGACTAAAGGTGGGGAGGTGGAACTTGAGTTGCAGGAAGTCGAGATCTAAGCTACTTTAAAAGGAACTTGATCTTGCGTATGAGAGGATGTGAAATGATGAAGAGTATTTGCAAGAAATGGTTGATAATGCTAGTGATTTAGTTTTCGAAGTTAATAATGTATAGAAAGTTTGATTCTCTATAAAAAACTACTCTAAAGTTAGCGTAGCTATAGAATCACATTTGATGTGTAGTTTAAACCACCTCCTTTATCTTCTCATCCTTTCCTTGCACAAACTGATCTGAACCACCTCATTTCAAGCCTTGCTGTTTAGCAAAATCCTTAGCTGAGAGGTCTCAAGTTCAGGTGTAGATGGCGAAGTTTCCTTCGTTGGTGTAAAGAATCCGATTGCGTTGTGTTCGTTTTCATTTGGCTGCATTTACTACTTCTTTGAAGCTATGATGTTCTAGGTCGGTTCATGAGATGTTCAGGACACATCCTTTTCATCGAGCACTTCATGCTGAAGGAAGTTCACATTCTTGATGAAATTCATCAAGGTGAGTGCAGATGATTTTTCCTTGTAATGATGCGTGATCTGCTTGGAGATGTGCGAGATCTCCTAGTATTTTTTCTATCTTTTCTTCTAATTGTTTGGGTTGGCAGTCTAGGCGTTGTGCCAAACTATGGAGGCGTGACTCATAGGAGTGAGCTTCTTGTGCCACCTTGGTTCAGGTAACAGCGCTTATTCTTCTAATTCATGCTGCTACAGCGCTGTGTTCTATGATCTTAAATGCTCAGATATCAGAAGTATTACCTACATGAATTCCACCACACAGTTCAACAGAATGCAGATCAAGGTCATCATCAACTGATCATGCGATACTTACCACACGAACGGTATCACCATATTTATCTTCAAAGAAAGCTTTCGCTCATGTTTCTTTCGCTTCATCCATCGACATTTCATTAGTGTTTACTGTCACTCCATGCTGAATCCATGAGTTGATCGTAGACTCTAGCATCTGAAGATCTCAAGCACTGATTGGATCTTTACAAGAAAAATCAAATCTAAGTAAGTCATTATCTACCAATGATCATGCTTGTTTGGTGCTTCACAATAGCTTTTCTAATCCATAATGCAAAAGGTGCGTTGCAGTGTGTGCACGCATTTTTGCTTGTCTTTGAATGATATCTACAGAGAGTTTCATGATACTTGAGTTATGTAAGAAATTATTCTACCGCACCTGTAAGAACATCACCAGAACCTGTGGTAATAGTAACCGTACCTCAAGTAAGATTGAGATTTTCAACGATTGCTTCTTGATACGCTGGGTTATCATATCATGCACGTTGTTCTTGTTGTGGTCATGCAAGATAAACCGTAATCACTCAGATCACAGAGAACAGCAGTACCGCAATAATCAATACGATGAAGGCAAATAAGAGTTTTTTCTTCTTTTTAATCATGGGAATAAGTGAAAAATTGAATGATATTTTGTGCTTATGAATTCATACGTTGCAATGCTACTTTAGCATTTTCTTGCATAGGATCCAGTTCAATTATCTTTGAATAATAGCTACGAGCTTTGTTTGGTTCGCTGTTTTCTTCATGCAATGAAGCTATTCATAGGAGATAATCAATTTTGGTTGGTCTGAGTCTTAAGACTTGTTCCATAGCTTTTAGTGCTTCTTTGATGTTTCCTTTAGTATACAAGATATCTACAAGTGAGATATAATACTTAGGATTATCACTTTTGACACTAATAGCCTTTTCTATCAATATTTTCGCAGTATCCAAGTCATCTTGCTTGAAATATACTTGTCATATTTGCCAAATTGCTTTATGATTGCTTGGGTCGCGATTTACTATTTTTTTCAAAATACTCTGAGCTTTGACATAGTTTCCTTGATCAAAGTATAAATCAGAAAGCCGCTCTTGAAACTCATGATTTTCAGGATCTAAGGCGAGTCATTCTATTAATTTTTTTTCATAATCTTCGGCTTTTCCTCTTTCTCTATTGGTAATAGCACTCATTTTGATCTCATGGAGTTTCTTTTGATTCTTTTCTTTTTGCTTCTTTTCTTCGATGAGTTGTACTTGAGTTTTTTCAACTTTCACTTTTCTGATCTCAGCTTTATTTTCTTGTTGCACTTGAATATCGATCTCGTCAGTTTCTATGATTTTTTTGATTGGTTCAGGAAGAGTTTCCTCTTTAACGACGGATGTTGTAGAAATCTCCTGTGGTTCATTCTTTGGAATACTTTCTTTGAGTTGCTGTATTTTTGCTTCAGATCTTTCCTGAAGCTTACTCATATAATTATTTCGCTTTTGCTTCCATCCATCCATCAAGTACCCGTAGTTCTTGATCAAAAACACCAATGGAGAAAGAAGAAGTACTACAGTAAGTAGTAACCAAAGGATAATCTCTCATTTAATCATAACTACACGAAGGAATAAAATTACTCTACTATGGATTTAATATAATAATTATCTGAGTTTTGTCAATAGATTGGTTTTTAGTGCTTGAGAGAGCAATACCTAGATGGTTTGATTACTTTCTTCTTTTCTTGAAGGGGATAGGTTCGCGTTTGCCGCTTGTTGGTTTGGTGATTCTTTTGCTAGATAGTTTGAGGACGGTAGCTTTATTTTGGTATTCATCTAACGATATGGTAAGATATTCTCCAGTAAACTTTCATTTTTTCTCTACATCCTCACCTCTGAGTTTGATTTCTTGTGTGAGAATATTGAACCCCGTTGCCATCATTTTCTTGCCGTCATAAGTAATCTTGGTTCACTTTTCTGGATATTTTGGAATCTCTTCATCATAGATATATTTCTCAAATCCTAAGGTATGATCTAGTTTTCAAGACCAATCTTTGAGTCTTTCCATGTCTCTTCCACGCAGACCTTGTTGAATCACGGTATCGTTGTTCACTTGCTCCAAAGGATGTTTAAAGATATGGTACATCAAAGGAAGTCCATTTGAATCATATCGTTCGTGTGCGTTGGGATGAAGTCTGATTCTGTCTCTCGCTCCTACTTGATAGATGAAAAATTTTAGTCTGATCTTTTCTCTAAATCTTCTTACAAAGTCTGCAAAATCATATCTTTGTTCAGCAAAGAAATAAAAATACACCTGACTCCCATAAAGATTGATTCTTGATGTCAAAGCTTTTGCATTGGGAAATTCTGCCGAAAATTCTTCTTTAAACAAAGTAAACATTCACTGAGCTTTGATTTTATTGCTTTCATGTTTTTCAAGTTCACGGCCTGCGAGCTTGCGAATATAGGTTCCGCTTTTTTCAGACTTACAAATATATCAAAGATATTCACCTAAAAATTCTTTTTTTTCTTTATCTTTGTATACAATCATCTCTCACACTTTTAGTTCTAATTCCTTTGGAAAAGTTACCTTCACGGGTTTGTGGAGGAGTCGATCTAGCACACATACTGTCTTGTTTGCAGTAGATGGAGCAGATTTTGCGGGAGTACCCTTATTTTTTGGGTTTTTTTCATGGTTTTTTCATGGTTTCATACGGATAACTTTATTGAATTATACACAAAAATCAATACGCTGAGGAGGTTGTTTTTGCTCCCCATGATCTTTATTTTTATAAAGTTTATGAACAAGAGAATGCAATGAGCTGCAGGTGAGTCTATTGCCTGTGATCGACTTAGACAGCACTGACGAGAAATACTCCAGAGAAATTTTACTATTAGGGGGTGAGAATTAGATATACTTGCCCAAAATAATGAAATCTTGTTGTGTGTTGAGGTGAAGGCAGTTTCATATATTGATGATATCATGTCATACATCACTGATAAAAAGATGATGAGAGTAAGACGTACCTTTCAGACCTATCTTCGAAAATATCCAAGCACCAAACAACCCAGGATCGATGTAATCTTCGTACAGGGAGGAAAGGTGCGGGAGGTGTACGAGAATGTAACAGGAACATAATATAATATAAAGTGATTTAGCTTAAGCCAACATACCAATATACTAACATACTAACAAACTAATTTACTTATATAACATTGATGAATAGATTTTGGATTTGAGCGATCATTGGTGTAATCTTAGCATGACGATCATCTCAACAGTTACTTGGAAAGAGTTATTATTCTGCTTATATTAGTGAACCATTGAAACAAAAGATCGATGTGTTTGACCTAATACCAGAACCAGTAGAGGAAGAGTCGGAACAAGAAGAACCGGCTTGATTCGATGCGAGTATTTTGACAAAATATGAGGAGATTTTCACAATCCTGGAAAATCAATATATAGATGATGAAGATGTGGATTTTATTGATATGCAAGACAATGCATTGAAGGGCTTTGTAGAAGCAATCGGTGACCCATACACAAGTTATCTTGATAAGCAAGAAAATACTGCATTTGATGAAGCTATTCAAGGAACACAAAATTTTGAGGGAATCGGTGCGGTAGTAATGAAAAGAAAAGACGGAGTGCAGATAGAGGAAGTACTAAAAAACTCACCTGCGTTTTTGGCTTGATTACAAGCATTAGATCTTATACTGCAGATCGAAGAAGAACCTATTCAAGATTTAGATTTGTTTGAGTCAGTACAAAAAATTCGTGGACCCAAATGATCAGAAGTATTGCTCACTATTTATAGAGAAAAGACAGAAGAGATCTTAGAAATCGTAGTAACAAGAGACACCATAGATGTTCCATCAGTCACAGCAAACATCATTGATCAATGATGAAAGAAGCTTCTGTATCTAGAGATAGCTACTTTCTGAGAAGATACTGCCACCAAGATGCAGGAAGCGATTACACCCTTGTTAGCACAAAATCCCGATGGAGTAATCCTTGATCTTAGAGGTAATGGAGGATGAATTCTCCCTATCTCAGTAGATGTCGCTGGATACTTTATTCCCAAAGGAGAGATAGTAACCAAAGTAGAATATTCAATCTTTCCTGATGAATTTTTGAGATCACAGTGATGATGAGTGTTTGAGGATTTGCCTGTAGTGGTCTTGATTGATGGAATGTCTGCAAGTGCGTCAGAGATTGTTGCATGAGCTTTGAGAGACGACATATGAGCTCTTTTAGTAGGTACGACAAGTTTTGGTAAGTGATCAGTACAAACAATCAGAGATCTGGATGATGGTTCATCACTGAAGTTTAGTGTCGGTAAGCGATATACACCCAAAGGTATCAATGTAAATGAAGACTGACTAGTTCCGGATATTGAGATTGAATTTGATAGAGACTTATTTGTACAGGAGAGTGTAGATACTCAGCTAGAAGAAGCTAAGGAGCAACTAGATTTATTATTAGAATAATTATGTATTTTTGAGTCCTAGGAAAAACACCAGAACTTTCATTAGTTGAACTAGAAAGAGTAAACCCAGTAGATCTTACGATAAAGTGAGGTATTGCGTTTTTTGAAACAGAAAATCCAGATCTTTTGCAGAGTTTATGAGGATTGATCAAATGGTGAATCATTGTAAACCATGATGAATTAGATCCCTATGTAAAAGAATGCAAAATCGTAGGAGTAGATTCACAAGAGTTATGACTTATGATGAAGAGAAAATTTGGTATCAGAAGATACAAAGAACTCGAATTACGAAAAAGTGATCTTGAGATCAAAAGAAAATGAATAGAAATTCGTCTGATGTGAAAAGGGCAGTATGGAGTAGTTCTGGGACGACAAAATATTGATCTGTATAGTGGTATTGATTTTGATAAGCCTACTCATGGGATGCAAATTGGGATGATGCCAAGTAAACTAGCACATATTTTGGTCAATATTTGATTGTGACTGCAGGATAAAGAAATCCAAACGGTCTATGATCCATTTTGTGGTTTTGGAACGACAAATTTTATTGCTAATGCATTGGGTCATCATACTATCGGTTCAGACATCAATATTACTTCATCCAAGCAAAATCTCCCTCGACGAAAGAAACAAGAGTTTTTCCAAGAAGAAAAATTCATGACCTTCTTCAAGCATGATGTGAATGATTCATTTCAAAAACCCTTCTTGGATAGTGTAGATGTGATCGTGAGTGAGTGACGACTTGGTCCGGTGATCAAGTCTGACATGCATAAGCATAAGACTCAGACAGAGACGATCTTGAAAGAGTATCTCCCAAGTATTGTAGATCTGTATAGTATTTTCCTGGATCATACCAAAGAAAAAATGCCGAAGGTCCCGATTATTATGACGATCCCAGAATACCTCCGACTAGATCTTCCGATCATCGCCAATCGTATCAAAGAGCATGCGGAGACTTTGTGATATGAAGTCACCTATCTTGGTGAAGTGTATCAAAGAAAGAAGCAACAAGTAGGGAGAAGAGTGGTGGTTTTTAGATAAAGAATGAAGAAGGGAGAATAAAGAAGGGAGAATTCAGAATAGAGAATAAAAAAAAGCCCCACAATCGAGATTGTGGGGCACGAAGATAAATGATCTTCGTTTTACTTGTTATGCAAGTATGTTGTTGGGCTTGGATTCAAGTCTTCGTTTTTGATGAATCTTTTTTATTTTTTCTAATTTTGCTTTTACAGTTTCAAAACCAAATCTCTTTTCTAAAGATAACCAGTTAATTTGAATTAGTGTAAATGCTCCATTTTCTAACAATTCTACACTTTGTAAGATATTGCCATCTTGGTCAAATTCAAAGATCACGCAGCATTGATGCTTCATGGGTTCTTCGCGTTTGAGATTCATTTTGGCTTTTTTTATAGCATTTTTGACTAAGTGATCACTAAATTTCATCACTAGTGATGCTGTAGAGGGCATTAACGTATTTGTTTTCAACGGACTTCCTGTATTTATACATAGAAGTTCAGTCACTTTCGATTTTGATGCGATCTGGATCGCAAGATTTCGTAACTTATTTGATTGCATTATTTTCTTTATTTTTATTGATGATTGAATGTTGGCATGCACCTAGATTTTGATCTTCTCCTGATTCTGGATCAGTATAGATACTAGTTTCTGATGTGTTTGTATCTATCGATGAAGAATTATCTTTTTTAAATAAGTTAACAAAGGCTTTGCTAATATAGTCTCCAAACATAGGCGTAATGATTTTAGGTTATAATTATTGTTTCTGATATGAACGGTCTTACTAAGGTGGTTTTTCCGGTGAAGATTTCCACCATTTTTTGAGTTTCTTCCAGTTCTTATTCAGTAAATAAAGAATTGTTGCTATAAGCATTTGTTTGTTTTTATTCTCAATTCTCATCATAGTACTTTTCTTGAATCTAAGATATTTCGAAGAGTAAATGTATACTCCGAAATGAAATCCTCAAACAGTTCTTTGATAAGAAACTCATCACTTGAGCCAAACCAGAATCCAAAATGAAGATCTTTGATCATATCTTGTGAAAAGCTGCTTTTAAGAAGTTTTCCTACATATGTATCATTTTTGGTTTTGGCATAGCGTAGAGGTATTTTGAATGGATTTTCATACGCAGTGTCTTCAGTTTCTCTTAAAGGATATTCTCTTAGAAAAAACTTTATATGCTCTATGGTTGAGCAAAATGATTCTTCTGTAATATTTGATGAACTAAGGTTTTTATTTTGTTCAGTCACTATCATGAAACTCATGAGATAATATTTCTCTGATTGCATTGCCTTAATCAAGCTAGCGATAACAGGATCGTCTGAACTAGGATTTTGAGACAAATAGACTTTGACAGTGACTTCATCAAAAGTCATTGAAGGGCCTTGACCCACTGATGCTGGTTGATCTGATGTCATAATCGTTGTATTGTTCAGTCCCGCAATGATGCGGGACTGATGGTTTGGGAATAATTGTTATACAATCGCTATCTTCTTATTGAAGACAAGTTTAGAAGTCATCATAAGGTTGACTGTTTTTTCTTTTATTCTTCCCCAGCCTATTCTCCCATTTTCTGAATCCTGAATATTAATGAATTCAATCAATTCTTTACGATCAATCTTGCGAAAATTAAAGTTAACATCATATGAGTGATAGCTATTTCTTTTGAGTACCTTTGTTTTTACAATGAAATACTCATTAACTTCATGTGAAACATTGATTACAAAGCTTAAAATTTCTTTCTTTTGTGGAGTTTCTTGGCTTTGATTCTCAATATCTAATAGGTTAGAGATATAGCTTTCAGTAGCAATGATATTGAGATTCTTATTGACACTAACTTTTTGATAGAAGAGATCCTTATTAAGAGACAATATCTTCTGTTCGTTTTCGGCGCCTTTATTATTTATCTCTTCGATGACAGTTCCATTCTCTAGATTGATGGTTATTTCGATTTCTTCATAATCTTCTCTTTCAAGAGTATTAATAATTTTATCAGAATAGACATCAAAATGAAAACAAATTTCTCCATTGAATCTATAACGCCTTGCTTTGTGCAAATAATTACTCAAATTTGTTAACGCAGTGTTCATGTGCGAGTTTTTAAATTGAACTTTTGTTATTGGCATATGTGAATGATTTAATAGCCTGACCTATAATGTCAGAACCGGTTTTGAAATATAGTTTACACCGAAATTTTATTCGGATTTCTTCAAAATAGAGATCTCGACTGAGATAGCAAGAGCATTTGACAATTGTTTTACAATGGTTCTAAGATTCGGTGGTGTTTGCTTCCGCATCAGCTTCCATATCTTCTATTCTTTGTTTCATGATTACTTCATATCAGAGTTGTCCGCAGGCTCATTTCACATCTCTCCCGAGGGTATCACGAACGGTGACGGTCACGCCGTGCGATTCTACAGTCTTTTTAAATTTGATGATCTGATCATAGTCAGAGGTCTCTAAGTCGGGCATAGCTGGATTTTCGTTGTAAGGGATGAGATTTACATGGCCGTTCCTATGTTTCAAGAGCTTTCCAAGTTGGTTCCCGATCACTTTCGTATCCGTCTTGTCCTTGATCATGATATATTCATAAAACAATCTATTTCCTGTAGATTTGGTGTAATAATCAATGGTCTCCATGAGCTCATCGATATCCCATCTACGTGCAATCATGGGGATGAGTTCTTTACGCAATTCTTGATTTGGTGCATGAAGAGAAAGTGCTAATCTTACATCGATCTTATCATCGATAAGCTGTCTGATCTTATCGGCAACACCTGAGGTTGAGATCGTGATATGTCTTTTCGAAAGTCATAAAGCAGTCTGATCTTGCATAGCATGGATAGACTGTACCATCTCATCATAGTTGAGCATCGGTTCTCCCATACCCATAAACACCACATTTCTTACTTTATTTCGTGTTCCATCTTCTTTTTTCCCAAACTTCCCTTTGATATAATTGTTTGCATAGATGATCTGGAGGACTATCTCTTGTCGAGGAAGATTTTTCTTAAATCCTAGTTTCCCTGTCACACAAAAGATGCATCACACAGCGCAACCAACTTGTGAAGAAATACAAATCGTAATCCTGTTTAATTTGTGGGTCTCTGGTGAGATATCATGATTGGTCCATGATCTTAGGATCTTACGTTGTTTGATCTCATCTTCGTATTCTGGTTTTACATGTCGGTGATACATCAGTACCGTCTCGATGATCTTCCCATCAGCGAGTTCGAACAAGAACTTCGTCGTCTCTGGTCCTTCTACTTTTTCCTTCAAGGTAAAGTCATTGATCACAAAATCTTCTTTGAGCTTATCTCTGAGATCTTTACTCAGCGTAGAGATGTCATCGATATCCAACAGCGACTCTTTGTAGATCGCTTGGCGAATTTGCTTCGCACGAAAAGCCGGAATCTTTTGTTCCTTGAGATAGGGGAGGAGGGTGGCTTGGTCGAAGAGATAGTTCATGGTGGGAAGAGAAATAGAGAAATAGTTAGTTTAGGTAGCAAGATGATAAGCAACTCCGTCATTCAGAGTCGGATGATGTTCCATGACTGAAAGGAATGGATAGCAGCATGCGACGTGGAATCTTGTTGTTTTGAAAGAAGTACTTTATGATTTCGAAGAAAGAATACCAAGAAGCTTGCTTCGACGGTAAACATTATGGAAACTTTTTATAAATATCTTTCCTATGAAGAAATCTGTGTAGATGAAGAGTTTTTCACTTCATAATACATCAAATTCTCCATGTTCATATTCTGATCTTATAGCAAGATCAAGTTGCCGTGAGTCTCTCTATATCTCCAAAATCTAATAAATGTTTTCTAGATTTTTGCTGAATATGGAGTATTTTATTCTTAATTCTTTTGATAAGCGCTTTATCTTTGATCTTAGCCACATCTTTAGAAAATGATTGATAGATCATGATTTCCATGAATGACTTAGTCTAATGATGATAAAAATTCATCTGTATCTATAGCTTTATTTTCCTTGTTCTCCTCGCTTCTTTTGATGATTTTTGTCAATAGATTATTCTCTTGATCTTCATACTTTGAAAATACAACTTCAAGAAAATCACTCAGCGTATACTGCTGACTTTCAGTCTCAAAAGGAACCGTTACTTGAATTGTTGTAGACATAGTTATTAGATATTGTAAATCTATAATACTATAGTATCAAAAAATATTTTTTATGCAAGTTATCAAAGATGAAAAAGTTTTTATGGTCTTTGAGATAGGGGAGGGATACCTGATTGGTAGAAGAGGTGTTTTATATAACAAAATTGCAAAATTGTGAAAAAAAGCTATAATATTTATGTTTACTTTTTTACCATTAATGATGCCTTGAAATAATGTAAATTCTAATGAATCTAGCCTAAATAATCAGGCGCTGAGTCCTAGACAAGTTAAACTAAAACAGATGAGAACTCAAAATGAAGTCCTAATTTGACTTGCTTCAAATTTTATGAGACATGGTGAGGAGTGATCAAATTACCTTGAGACATATTTTGATATATCTACAAGTAACTCTCGTCAACCAACGCTAAAAAGTACTTACTCTGAACAGTTAGTTGAGGAAGTTAACAAACTTGAAGATATATACTTATTTGAGAATGAGCTGCTTTTAACTAGATTTGCAAGTATTGTTTACTCTCGTTCTGCTATGAGTGAAGTTAAAGAAATGCTTTGATTGTCGAATATACCAACAGAAAGAAAGATATTGAGTAGTTGGGAAGAAGCAAAAGCTAATAGGAATTGACTAACGGTTAACGATATAAGTCTTTTTGAATCTATTGTGTCGACTGCAGTTGAAACTTTGAAGACACTGGAAGAACATGAAGCGCATGATAAATAGTTTAGTGTTACCTCGAAACAGTCTTACTATCATGACAACAATGTTCATCAAGTGAATCTCGTGACCCTGGATTCCACGTCTCATTATTCAACCACTCACAAAGTGAGTGAAGAATAATGGACTCTGAATGACGATGGGTTTTATTATTTGTATCTCGTTTCTCTCTTAAAACCCCTTCACAATCTCCTTCGTCTGAGCATCCTTTTTTATCGTTGCTTCAAATTTTCTAATACTATATATCACCGAACTATGATTCTTTCCACCGAAGTAGTTTCCTATTTTTTGGAGGGATCGATTGAACTGGGTCTTGGCGATGTACATAGCGCATTGTCTGGCGAAAGAAAGCTCTTTGGTCCTGCTGTTTCCTTTGATGTTCTTGATCTCTAGTCCATAATACGCTGCTATATTCGCTAGTTTCTTTTCATAGGCTGAGACTGAGGTATTGGTAATGGTCGATGGTTGGATCGTTGGCGCGGCAACCACTTGTGTCTGTGTTTTTATAGTTTCTTGTACTCATGGACGGTGGGTATCTTGGATTCAAAGAGTATCTAAGGAGTTGTAAATATCGTCATCGGTAAGCTCTCTTTTGAGAAGTTGCTGCTTGGTGATGACAATATTCAATGCTCATTCTAGCTCTCTAACATTGGTGTCAACCGCTTCTGCGATGATTTCTGTATGCTTTTCTTCTAGCTGAATATCTTTCTTTTGGGCTTTGGATTGGAGGATGGCCATTCTGGTTTCAAGATCTGGAGCTTTGATATCAGCGACTAGACCGAGTGAGAAACGACTTTGGAGTCTGGGTTCGAGCAAGGTCAGTGCTTTTGGTGATTCATCACTAGTGATCACAATTTGCTTTCCTTTAGCATAAAAATCATTGAAAATATTGTGGAAGATCTCTTGAGTCTTGTCTTTCCCCGCCAAGAATTGGATATCATCGATCATCAATACATCAACTTCTTCCAATTTTTGCTTGAAGTGATCGAGCTTATTGAATCTCACTGCATGAATAATCTTATCGATGAATTTGGTACTCGGGAGGTACACAATCACTTTCTCTGGTTGATTGTCGATGATATGATTACCGATCGCCTGCATGAGATGCGTCTTTCCAAGACCTACATCACCATAGATGAAGAATGGATTATACACTTCCCCAGGGTTTTCTGCGATCGCTTTCCCTGCTGAAGCCGCCAATTCATTGGTTGCTCAGATTACATAGTTGTCAAAGTTGTATTTCTTTTCAAACAAGATCCCAAAATACTCACTGAGTCAGCTTTCCTTGAGTGTCGCTTCTTTTTTGTTTGTTGTTAAGTTTGGTGAGCTGGTTTCGATTGTCGTAGTGAGATGTTTTTTTAGATCAATTTGTAATTCATGACCTCCTTGTTGGAGATCATCATACACAACGAGGTTGAGAGAGTAGTCATTATTATACGTCTGATGAATCCCATCATTGATGGCTTTTTTGAAAAATTTCTTTACTTGAGAAAGGACGAATTCGTTAGGTACTCCTAGATGCAGTACTTTTTCTTTTTCATCGATACCAATAAATGCACATTTGTTGAGGAAAGTGACTATCTTCTTGCTATCATGCTTTGCATCCAAAAACTTAATGATCTCAGTCCAGAGTTGGATGAGATGCTTCTTGGTGTGAGTATCATAGCTTCAGATGATATCAATGAGCATAGAAAAAAGACAATGAAACAATACATATTTTTGGTGGGTTGCATCTATATATCAATATCTTAAGTAATTGGTAGTGTAAGGAAAAGTTTTCAACAGTCAAAGACTAAATAATATATATAATATATTGACAGGTTGATCTAAAATAGGCATTGACAAAATATTATAAATAACTATAGTGAGTTTTCCCGTTTTGGGTGCCTCAAATTATTTGGGGAATGATCGTTAAAATTATACATATATGAATTTATTAAAGCTTATTTTTCCGCTTATCTATATTATTGCGGCTACTTTATATTTTTTCTTTGGAACAGATATGAATACCGCAAGTTACTTTGGGTCCGCTTTAGGTGTATTTATTGTTTTAATTGCACTACTTGATGTATTTTTCATTGTAAGGCAAAAAAATGCAGTATTAGTAGAGCGATTCGGAAAGTTTGTCTCTCAAAGATCCGCTGGATTGAATTTCAAATACCCATTTATTGATACTGTAGTGCACCAACAAACACTGAGAATTCACGAAATGGAGGTTGAAATTGAAACGAAAACTAAGGATGATGTTTTTGTTAAAATTAAAGTAGCAATACAAACCTTGGTAAGTACTGAAAACGTACAGAATGCATATTATGAATTAGATAATCCCCATGGGCAGATCACATCGTTTGTTTATGATGTAGTGCGTGCTGAAGTGCCAAAACAAAAGCTTGATGAAGTCTTTGAACATAAAGATTCATTAGCTACTTCAATTAAAAATGAAATTGGAGAGGCTATGGTTAAGTATGGGCATGAAATTGTTCAAACATTAATAACTGATATTGATCCTGATGAATCTGTAAAAATTGCTATGAATCGAATTAATGCTGCCGAAAGAGAAAAAGCTGCAGCAACACATGAGGCTGAAGCCAGGTTTATTAATAGTGTTCGTGATGCTGAAGCAGAAGCAGAGAGTAAGAAATTACAAGGATTGGGGATTGCTAATCAAAGAAGAGAGATTGCAAAGGGACTTGAAGAAAGTGTTAAAATGCTAAAGGGGACAGGAATAGATGAAAAAGAAGCGAGCGCAATGATTATCATTACACAGCATTATGATACATTGCAAAATATTGGAGCAAAGAATAACTCTAATTTGATCCTTATGGATAGTTCTGCTGGTGCTGTTAATAATGTTATGAAGCAAACACTTGCTGCTTTACAGGCAAATGATGCTACTAAAACAGACAAAGAAGCCTAATTTAATTATTTTGTTTATGTTTAATAAAAGGCCGTCTCGATTTCGAGGCGGCTTTTTTTTTATAACTTTCTTAGGAGTACTCATCGTTGATTTGAATCCACGAGAGAAATGTTTCTTTAGTAAGTCTCGAGACACTGGATTCTTCATCGCATGCTGCTAACCACTCCTTTCAGTCATGGAGCATTATCCGATTCAGAATGACAAACTCATTGCCTTAGCATCTCTTCTATTTCCCAGCACTCTCTGATTTTCCTAAAACTGGCATCTAAGATTTGCAATTATAATTGTTTTTCTTATTATTCACTATAAGATATTATATATTTTACTCTTTCTTATTGTAAAATGAAAGAAATACTAAAAGAGTCAGAAGCATTTCTCAAGGCTCCTGTGATGACAAGATCATTGTATCATGATCAGCTAACTCATCTTGCTCAGACAAAAGAAGTATTGATTGTTACCTGACAAAGAAGGACAGGGAAGAGTAGTATCGTTAGAGATTTTATCAAGGATAAAAAAGCATGCTATCTTAATAAAGAGCTTGATTTAGAGAATGTAGTTGCGAATGCTGTAGATTTGCAGATGTATCTAGAATTGTGGAAGAAGGAATATTGAAACCCTGACTATGTAGTGATCGATGAAGTGCAAGATATCCAAGATCGAGAAAAGGCTATTAGGGCTTGGAGAGCAAAGGATGAATTTACTACAATAATCACTTGATCCAATAGTACCTTACTTTCATGAGAGTTAGCTACATTTCTTACTTGAAGATATTTTGAAATACCAGTATATAGCTTGAGTTATCAAGAATTTTGTCAGTTTCAAGATGTTGATCCTTCGTTAGAAATATTTGAAAAATATTTAGCTAGATGATGATTGCCCGAATTACACTTCATTCCTCAAGATGATCTTACTCAGCGTAGATATATACAATATGTATGGGAATCAACCATGTATCAAGATGTACTGCGTAGAGAATGAGTCCCTGATATTGAATTATTTCAAAAAATTTGATCGTTTTTGTCTCATAGTACGTGATTTGAAATTTCACACAAAAAAATAGCAGACACGCTAACGAGTCATCAAAGAAAAACTCACTCTGCGACGGTTCATCGTTATATAAATGCTATGGAATATGCATTGTTGATAGATCGTGTATCAAGATTTGATTTGAAAGGAAAAAGAATCTTAGCCTACCTTGAGAAATTTTATTTTACCGATCATGGTATCAGAAATATGCGATGATATTCTCGTGAGACAGATATATGAAAGGTCTTAGAGAACATTGTCTATATAGAGTTGAAACGCCGTTGATATGAAGTGACAGTAGGCAAGCGAAATGCTTATGAGATTGACTTTATAGCAAGAAAATGAGAACAGCGCGTGGCTATTCAGGTGAGTTATCTCGTGCATGATCAGAATATGAAAAGGGAGGTGGGTAACCTAGAAAAATTGCCTGATTCTTTTCCAAAGATCGTTCTTAGTATGAACCCATGACGAGAATATTCACTCAATGAGCAATGAATTATTCTACAACATGTTCACCATCGACTTACCCATGAAATATAGCTTCTATTCTCCCACACTCTCCAACATCTTCGTCTGATTTTCCACGATGATTTGATTCATCATGTCTTCGATCTCTCCATCTAAGATCATAGGGAGTCATGATCGAGATTGTTTGATACGATGATCGGTGACGCGATCTTGAGGGAAATTGTAGGTGCGGATCTTCTCTGATCTATCTCCAGAACCTACTTGATCAAAACGTTTGTCTTTTTGTTCTTTGATCTGTCTGTCGAGCTCGGTTTGATAGAGTTTGGTACGGAGCATTTTCCATGCGTTGTCTTTATTTTGCATCTGAGATTTACTGTCTTGACCCATTACGATGATCCCTGTGGGAATATGACGCAGACGGACTCATGTTTGGTTCTTATTGGCATTTTGACCACCAGAAGAACTGGCTGCGAAGGTGTCCATCTCTACGTCGTTGGGATCGACATGGATCTCTACATCATCTACTTCGGGCATTACTGCTACGGTGACCGTAGAAGTGTGGACTCTCCCATTAGTCTCAGTGTCGGGGATACGTTGTACTCTATGCACTCAGCTTTCAAATTTCAATTTTGAATAAACCTTATCTCACGCAATCTTTACCATAGCGAATTTCAATCCACCAATCCCGGTTCTATCGTGTTCCATGATTTCAGGCTTGAGTCCTTGTCTTTCTGCATATCTCAAATACATTCTCAGTAATTCTGCAGCGAATAACCCCGCTTCATCTCCACCTGCGGCTTGTCTGATTTCTAAGTACACATTTCTTTCGTCGTTTGGATCTTTGGGAAGCAAGGCTACTTTTATTTTTTCATCCATTCCTTCAAGTTGCGCTTCCGCTTCGTCAAATTCAACTTTTGCCATCTCGATCATCTCAGCATCGCTTTCGTTCTCGATCATTTCTTTTGCTTCATTTTTTTGGTCTGTATATTTCTTGAGATGTTTATATAGCTCATAAGGTCCTGACAACGAGGAAATTTCTCTCTGAATAGCGATCATCTTCTTATGATCTGCAGTGATCGTAGGATCATAGAGCTGTTCTTGGAGAGCTTCAACTTTATCTGCTATGGATTTTAGTTTTTCTAACATGGGAATAAACAAGAAATAAGATAGTAATTTGTCATTCAGAGTCGGATGAGACCTTATGAGCGAAGTGAATAATGGTCGATTGCGACGTGGAATCTCGAGAAGATTGAACCTCTCGAGATTCTTCAATACGCTACGCTCCTTTCAGAATGACGGATTTTTTCTTTCTCACTTTCTCTCTCGCTACCAAAAGAACAGTGACGCAACCAATGCATTGATGATTCCATAAATGACTTGAGAAGTTTGTGTGATGAAGCCCATCAGGACTCAAGAGATCCCAGGGAGAAAAATAAGCCCCAGAAGGATGATTCCAAAATACATCGTATATTTTTGTAAGAATCTTTGGGTCTTTGGGAAAAAGAAAACCAACAATCTATATCCATCTAGTGGAGGGATAGGAATCATATTAAATACTGCCAGTGCGACATTTAGCCAACCAAATAGCGTCCAAAATTGAATCACCAGGTCAGTTCATCCATACACGCTATCCACTCATGCAATGAGCATGTATATATGCATGAAAACCGTTCCTGCAAACGCCAACACGATATTTGAAAAAGGTCCAGCGAGCGCTACCAATAGCTCATCTCTGATAGGATTCTTGTAGTAGCTTGGGTTGACTATGACTGGTTTTCACCAACCAAATCAGATCACAAAGATCAACAAAAATCCAATGGGATCGATATGGACCAGGGGATTTGGAGTCAGTCTTCCTTGGAGTTTGGGAGTAGGATCTCCCAGCTTGGTACTTGTCCAAGCATGAGCAAATTCATGGATTGAAATTGATATCACAAAAGTGATTCCTAAGAAGATCATTTGTATGATATCAATATTTCCAAATAACATGGTGATTTAGAGCTCTTTGATAAAGGAAACGAGATTAGTTCGATTGAATACTTCTGATCGTTTGATAGAGGTGTTGGTTACGAGTGAGATATCTTTGATGTATTTTTTTCTTCGACCTTTCACGTATAGTCTTTCTGGGAAAGGAGACTCTTCATATTTGTCATTGATAAGATATGATTCTAGCTTCTTTCCTAAGATCACGAAAGGAACATTGGCTGTATACAACACATCTAATCTAGCCTTGCTACGATCTTTCTTTTCTTGACCTGAGATGAAGTATTCTTGAATCAAGGTTGAGATTTCTTCGTTCACATATCCAGAGGGATTGATATAACGATCTTGTGCTATAAACAGATTTGATAAATCTCTTCTGAGTCACATATCCAAGGTTCTAATCACCACATCAAACTCTCAAGCTGAGATCTTACCATCAAGTTCATCAGTATCATCGTACCCAATAAACTCAAATAGATCACCATATCAAGCTGTCTCCAATCCCTTTTTGATGATTCTGATCGTAGAGGTATTGAGTTCATCTGAGAAATAGATGAAACGATATTTCTTGCTTGGTTGTTCTTCCGCTTCTACTACTTCAGGTACTTCGTTCAGTGGTGCTAGATAAGAAAGTGTCACGGTAAAGTTATCGGTGGTTCCATCTGCGTTTACTCATTGGATATCATAAGTATTTGATCATTGTACGATGTTATTGAACTTTGGATTGAGGTTATAATTTGCTGATTGTGCATCAGCGCTATAGGATTCTGGTGTGTAGCTCAAACCATTATTGTATTTGACGAAGATAGTGGTGTAGGACTTGGTGAATTTCATATTTAGGGGAACACTAGCACTAATTGGATTGAGTATTTCATATTCATGTGTGGGTGTTTCTTCATTGAGAGGGACGAGTGCAGGTAGGCTAAACGATGATATTTCTGGTTCCTCTTCGATTTCTGGCTCTAGGAAAGGGTTTTCTTCAAGATCCTTTGCTTCCCAAGCGGGGAGTGCATTGAATAAGAATTGATCAGCAGCTATTTCTGGGTTGTTTTCGTTCACATCGATAAACAGTCTTGCGAGATAATTTCTTTGTTTTTGATTGAGTTTTCCATCACTTGTATTGAAGAACAAGGTACTAAACTTGTTACTAATCCACTTTACTTTGTCGTATCATTCGATCTCCACATCAGAGTATACCAGATCAATACTAGAAGTGTTTTCTTGAGAATAATTTGAGATTCATTTTAAATCATCAAAAAACTTCACTTGAAAAAACTTTAGATTGAAGTCATCACACTGACTCAGGTCAAAGATGGCACTTCTCACATCGCTTCATCAGGTATCTAATTGAACGCAAGTACTAGAAGTAAGGGTGTTTGCAAAGTTTGAGGTGTATCGTGTGTATTCTTGATTGGCTAAGACATGCTGAGGTAAGATGAAATTCGTAAAGAAGATCATGTTGTCGATGCTCGAAGAAGGAAAAGTAAATCTAATTTCTGACCCATCCACTTTGGAAGTGATGTTTTGATACTTCTCTAAGTAAGGAAGATTCCAGACGTTTTCTCCCAACAAAGTAACGTAGGTAAAATACACATCTTCTACTGTGATGGGTTCACCATCAGACCAGAGATTGTTCGCTGGTACCGTCACAGAAAACGTTTGATAATCATCCGTAGAGATATCACACAATTGATTTTCATATTGGATATTGGAACCAGAAAACACAGGTTGGGTACATCCTTGAAACAGCATATTTTGAAAAAGTTTATCATCGTCTTTTTCTGATGCATAAGGGAGGAAAGTAATCGGTGAAGTAGTAGCTTCCAAGAAAGTTCCACCTTTTCATGATCATCCACCCAATGAAGATGCATACAAATAAAAAACATGAAGCCCTATGAGTAATCGTAGGGCTATCAGTCATCAATAGATGTATTTTTTCAACACAATTTCTTTTGTGTCAAATAGATTAGTTATTCGCATAAGGAAGAATAATAGAAGTAAGAACAAAAACTAAGCTTGTCACATAAGCAACTTTCTTTAGGGTTCATTCTACAGATTTCTTAGAACCATAGTCTCATGATCCTCATGAAAATCAAGCAATACCAGCTCATAGACCTCATTTTGGACTCATCATAAGTACTGATCCAGTAAATAAGATACCAGAAACAATTAGTGCAATTATTAGAACAATTCTCATTTTTTAGATAGAGAGTAAAAAGTTGTTCCATACTAGCAAAATCAATCTTTTTTGCAAAGGAAAAAGTATATTCGGATAATTACCTCGTCACTTTAGTGCTAGGCAATCAAAGAAACTCTACTTCTTCATGATTGATAATGAATTCTTCGACATCCGAACGAAACAAAATATCGATTATCGAAGAATGAGATAAAAATTTAGGCGAATACTTTCATTTCGTGAAAGCGGCGTATGTACTACCTCGGACCCTTGCGGTCGAGGTGAGCCTAAATTTAGATATGTTTTATTTTTATGTTTTATTTTCTTGCTATCCCATTTATCTTCCATAAAAACATGGTTCTCATGGTGGTGACGCTCTGTTATGGAGAGGAAAGTCCCAGCATCACAACAATAAAAGTAGCTAACGGCTATTGGATATCCGTTTTGGTTACTTGTAACTAAAGCAGATCAAAGGAAAGTGCCACAGAGACTATACTACCCCGCACACTAGTTGTTGCGGGGGAAAGGTGAAAAGAGGAGGTTTGCGCTTCGTCGTGATACTCTGCCTGAGCAGTAATGATGTTTCTGCCAGTGGTAAACCCTTTTTGATGCAAGCTTATCCCGTGTATACGGGGGTAGTGCTAGATCCCCGCTATAAGCAGGGCGAGAGAAATGTCATCGAGAAACAGAACTGGGCTTATGTCATGAGAAAATCTAAAGAATGAATTCGTTTTCATTCTTTTTTAATTACTTGCCTATGAGCTAGGACCGAAGGGACGAAGGGAGTAGTTGCAAGTAATATATATCTAGAAATATTTCCTTTCCTATGAATGAGGACCGAAGGGACGAAGGGAATAGTTGCAAGTAATATATATCTAGAAATATTTCCTTGCTCGAACCTATAGGCAAGGACGAAGTGAATAGCTGCAAGAAATATATATCGAAGATATAACACAAATCACAAAAATTAACTTTCGCAAGAGAAATGATACTAAAAATACCCCTAAATTTGAGATTTTTCGGTACTTGTGCTATAGTGGTAGTGCTTTACAAAAAACATAAATCAAAATGAAAAAAATACAAGCATGACTATGAATGATTTGACGTGAATTCTTGCTCTTGCTTTGAGTGATGGGGGCGGTTTTTATCGTATGAATGACAGCAATGTATTATAAATGAATCGTATTTACGGTTCAGGATATGTTGTTTGATCAAGAACCCGTTGAGGTTGTAAATATACAAGATAGTGGAATAGATGACTATGATTTTGCGTTGGAGCAAGTGAGATCTTCGAGTGTTGAGCAAATCGATACTTTGTTGGATGAGGTGGATTATCGCGGTATTCAGATGCAAAAAGCAATCACAATCCAGGACTATTTAGATGCCAACTTGGGTGAACAAGAATTCGCATTTAATGATCTACCACCAGGGAGAAGATTGATGATTGGTTCAATTGAAGTGGATGCTCCTATTGTTGATGTACCTTATGCAAGTGATGAAAAACTTCAAAATGGTGACTTTGATCAAGAACTCAGAGAGTGAGTGGTGAAATATCCTTTTACAGCAGAACCAGGAGATCAGGGTAACTCACTGTTGTTTGGGCATTCTAGTGTTACTGCTCGAGAAGATGCACAAAATCCTTTTGGATACGTGTTTTATAAACTTCAAGACTTAGAACCAGGTGAGACCTTTGATGTAATCCGAGATGGACAGTTGTATTCGTATGAAATTGATGATAAAAGTATTAAACTTCCAAAAGATGTATGAGAAGAAATTGAAAAATATGACCAAGTCGGTGAAAACTTCCTCACACTTATGGCTTGTTTCCCAAGGTTTACCGATGCGAAAAGAATTCTGATAAGAGCCAAGCAGATCGAAAATAATCCATTGTACAACACGGGAATGTTTGCGGACACGGGTGAGGAGACGGAAGAAGGATAGTGAGAAAGTAGAAAGTAGAAAGTAGAAAATAGAATATAGATGAAATTCATTAGGTCTTGTCCGGCTCTGAATGACCTAAAAACTCGTCCAACTTGCCTTTGCCTTCGGCATATATCCCTTGCAGCTGATCACTTCGTCCCTTCGGTCCTAGTTCTCAGGCAAGTAATTAACTTGCCCAACTTGCCTATCTCCTCCAAAACTGCCACCACCTTTTTCTCTTCACCACCACTCCTCAAGTTTTCTCTTTCTTCACAAACACCATATAATACAAACTCGGTATCACAAACAGCGTCATTGCTGATCCAGCGAACAGTCCAAAGATCATTGTGTATCCAAGCCCAGCCCAAAATTCGTCCTGTAAGGCAATAGGTAACACACCTAGAAGTGTTGTAAGCGTCGTGAGGATGATCGGTTGGAGCCTAGACCTCCCCGCCTCGATGATCGCCTCAAACACATCCACTCCATGACTCATATTCTTATTGATCTTATCGATGAAAATAATCGCATCATTCACCACGATCCCCGTCAACGCAATAAACCCAATACCAAACGGCATCGAATATGGATTACCCGTGAGGCACAATCATATATTCACCCCAAGCAAAGCCAGAAATACAGAATATAAAATAATCGCTGGCTTACGGAAACTATTAAACTGCAGCACCAAGATCACCAAGATCAAAAACAATGCTATCACAAATCATCTTATAGCAGCATCTCTTAATTCTATATTTTCTTCCACCTCTCCAGCTGCATCAAAACTTAAGCCCTCTGGGAAGTTAAACTCTTCAGCTCGGGCTACTAAGTCAGCTTGCAACACCGTTCCTTGCCTAGTAAATGCTTCTTCTAGATCAGCATCTACCTTCACTGCGATCTTCCCTTCTTGTCTAGAGATTTCCCCTACAGCATTATCTACCGTATAGTCCATCACTTCACTTACGGGAATCAATCAGCTTGGAGTTATTATCATCGTATTTACTATATCACTCGGACTCACCTCATCAGAAAACGAATCATACAACACCTTGATACTAGCATCGATCGAATCCAGAGTGATCGTCCCCGCATTTGCCCCATTCAATGCCACTGACAGCTGACTCGTCACCTCTCCAGGACTGAGTCCAAAGTTTGATAATTTCGCCTTATCAAAAGAGAAAATAAACTGACCTGGCGTATCTTTCGAAGAAAGTGCAACATTCTTTGTTCACTCGATCGTACGAAGATGCGCAGCAAATTCTTTCGCCACCCTAATTAGTTCTGGAAATTTTGATGTCTCATCAGCAGTCACTCTTAGCCCCACAGGTTTTCCTTGTGGAGGTCATCCTTGTTCCACTAAGGTTTCTACCGTCAATCACTCTCTCGCGAGGAACTCTAGATTTTCTAATACCTCTCTTTCAATATCAAATACTTCTCTCATTCATTGTTTATTTCTTTCATCCAGCGAAAGTAACTCTACCGTTGCTGATAAGGTATTACCATTGGCAGTGATACTGTATTGTTCCAGCTCAGGAATACTTGATAGTTCAGATTCCAAGAAAGGAATATATTCTGCCGTCTGACTTGTCGTAGCGCCAGGGACATTCTCTACAGATAGACGAAAGACTCATTGATCTCCACCTGGGAATAGCGTAAATCAAATCTTAGGACTCAGCGTAACAAAGGTAATCAGCAATAAGATAATCGGAACAATCACACTCAAGATTCTATTCCTTTTCTTCGACAAGAACTTCGTAAGCACCAACTCATACCAGGTACTCAACGCATCTAGACTACGCTGACGCAGCGACTTTGTCTCATGGTTTTTTTCTTCTTTACCCACTCTTTCGGCAGCCAATACTTCTAGATCCTCATGTGATAAGAACTTCTCAGCAGTCTCTTCGCGAACATATCGTTTTTTAGGTTTTGATAACTTGTAAAATAGTGCTGAATTCACCGTAAGTGAGATAAACAACGCAGCGATCAGCGTAATAAATACCGTGATAGGGATGTATGCCAAGAATTTACCAAGCACTCCAGGGAGCACCATCATCGGAATAAACACTACCAAAGTCGTCATCGTCCCAGCGATCAAAGGAGCTTTGAAGTCTCTCACCGCCATCAGTACTGCTGTCTTGGGATTGAATCACATCTTGAGGTTTTCATAGGATCATTCGATAATCACAATCGTGGTATCGATGGCAATCCCCAGCGTCAGCACCAAAGAAAAGTTCGTCAAAAAGTTCAACGAATAATCCATTTCTTGCAGCACCACGAACGTAATCAAGAACGCTAGAGGTATCGCAAAAGTCGCAATACTCGCTTCCTTTAGTCACACAAACAACAACAAACAACAAAATACTCACACCAGCGTGAGCAATCCACTTTGAAACAGATCAGCGTAATCCTCCTTAATCGTCTCAGAAAGATCTTGCGAATATACATACTGTACTCCTTCAAATTCTGGTGTTTCTAGGAGTTTCTCTAGCGCTCATTTTGCATCTGCAGACAAATCAAAAATATTCCCTCCTTCAGCTTTGTTTATCGTGAGGGTCGTTACATTATATCCTTGTTTTCCATATTGCCCAAACACATTCACTGCTTCATCATCATACACACGCTCTAGGACTGCGATATCACGAAGTTTAATAGAGCTCGTCAACGGCACATCCAACAACTCTTGCTCATCTGGAAGTTCCCCATCAATACGGAAATCATACTTCAGCTCATCGATCTCAAAACTTCACAACGGAGAATTTTGATTGTAACTACGCAGCGTATTAGAAATCTGAGACAGCGTAATTCCAAGCGCTTCTGCCTTTGCTTGATCCACTTGCACTTGCAGGTCAAAGCCAGCTCCACCGCTAATTCATATATCTACGATCCCATTCTTTCCTTCTAAGCGGTCCTTAACCGTCTGTCCAAGGGCTTTGAGGCGACTCTTAGGAAACGATCCTCTATCTCAGAACAACAGCACCTGAAACATCACCTCGTTGTCAGTGGAAATTTCATTCACGCTTGGATCTTCAGCATCACTTGGCAGATTTACTTTATCTACTTCAGCCTTCACATCGATCAGCACTTGCCTCACATCAGCTTCATTATCCAAGGTCAAAGTCGTAGAGGAAACCCCTACTCTGGAAGTAGAATCTATCTTATCAATACCCTTTATATCCTTTACTGCTTGCTCTATCTCATCAGTCACCAAACCATCCATATCCACAGGATTTACCCCAGGATACACCGTAGTAATTCAGATAATCCCAAACTTGATACTCGGACTCGATTCCTTGGGTATAGACAGCAATGCAGACCCACCAAGTCATATGATCAACGCAACCACCAAAAATGATATCCTCCAGTTCTTTACTCGAAAACCAAAAAATCATGATTCTAGGCGGTCGTATATAGGTTGTAGGTTCATGATTTAAAGTTTAAAGTAAATTGGGTATATTAGTATGTTAGACTACGTCATTCTGAATTTATTTCAGAATCCATTACACTCTTGCCTCATCGTCATTCTGAATTTATTTCAGAATCCATTACACTCTTGCCTCATCGTCATTCTGAATTTATTTCAGAATCCATTACACTCTTGCCTCATC
>CALGNI010000050.1 GCA_937958645.1 Candidatus Absconditabacterales bacterium | reverse complement strand
ATATAGAAGCAGCTTCCGTTGCGTTCCGCTACCACACGCAACATCCACGAAGGGTCGTCGGCCGCCGAGCGGGACGCGGACCGACTAGGGGTTTTTTGCTTCGTTTTTGGGCCTATGCCAAAAATGAAGAAGGGAGCATAGTTATGCTAATTTGCAATGTTAACGTATCGAAGCTATACATACTTGTGAGCAGTTACCTCATTTATCTATAGTTCTTTTTGCTGCATAGTTTATTGAGGAAGCTCACTTGGAGAAAAGGTATGTCGATTGAGAAGTCATTATTCAATTTTATTTCTAGCCCTATACAAAAGCAACGCCATTTCATAGGCCTTCGGCACTAGAAATAGCTGATGAGGGAAGCGGTATGTTTGCTCTAATTTTACTCTTCAACCTTCACTCTGGCCCTATACAAAAGCAACGCCATTTCATAGGCCTTCGGCACTAGAAATAGCTGATGAGGGAAGCGGTATATTTGCTCTAATTTTACTCTTTAACCTTCACTCTAGCCCTATACAAAAGCAACGCCATTTCATACCTAGTCATGATTCTGTCTTGGATGGCGGGGTCGGTTTCTTTGGAGAGTCAGAGTTCGTTGGCTCTGAGGGTATAGTTCCCTCGTCGTACCAATTCATCAACTTCTGGTTGTTTACCGTCTATGGTTCTTACTAGAGCTACGATTGCTTCGGCCTTGGTAAGGGCTTGGGTGGGGTAGAATCTCTGGTTGTTCCCATAGAAGATATCTAAGTAACAAGAGTTGAGAATACTATTGGTGAGTGTTGGGTCTCATTGAATAAGATCTTTGAAATCACAATTACTATCGTTGGTATTGATGAACTTGAGCATCACATTGACACTAAACTCTGTCAAAAACTTAGCAGCATGTTCTCTAAGAACAATCCCTTCTGGATTGAATTGATCAACTTGATTATATTTCGTGACATTATTTTTATACATCCAAGAAATCGCGTCAACAAACTCCTTGTCTTGTTGATAGTCCGAAACGAGATTGGCTTGTGTGAATGATCCTGAGATCATCACAGTGATTAGTGCTAGAAAGGTAACGTGTTTTGTTTTCATGCGACTAAGAGATAAGGTAAATTTCTTATTGACTAAGAAGCCCTAAGGTAAGCAAGAGTGCTTTAAGTTCGTCTATTTGTGCTTGTGATTGATGTTCTTGTAGCTCAGGGACATTTTCTCCACTGGCTCTGTATAAGATCAAGGCGATTTCGTATCTAGAAATGGGAGCATCAAGGGAATATACATCGTTTTCTGTAGTAAGTCCAAGCTGTCTTGCTGACTTATGATAGTTTGACCATCGTGGCACTACTGACTCGTCCATCTTTCCATCGAGAGTTCTCATGACTACGGTCAATGCTTCAGCTCTGGTGAGTTGATCAAAAGGCATAAAGTTCCCCTGACTTCCTTTGAATAGTCAGAGTTGGCATGATGAAATAATATGAGGTAAGAGGGTATAATCAGCATTGGCTACGTCATTAAATTGACATGCATCCGCAGAGACTGTTACGTCTTTTTCTAGATATACAGCGAAGTTTCCGAAGAATTTCGCAGCTTGCTCTCTGGTAAGAGTGTCATTGGGGAGAAATTGTACGATATTATCGTATCTGGTGAGTTCATTGTCATACATCCATTGTACTGCTGACTCGAGTTCTTTTTGAGTTTCTGATGTAGCAACAAACTGCGCTCACACTTGAGTGCTAATAAGAACAAGAGAGCTAGACATTACCAAGAAGAGATTCTTCATATACTTAGTAGTAAGTAAAAAATATTATAATTCTAGACATTTTTTAATATATCAACTTATCAACAATTGGCAATTTCGTACAGATCGTCTAATTGCTTAAATCATGGAGATGTTTCTCCTTCTGGTGAGACCCAAGTCGGGTATCAAGTAATTCATGCATCAGAACATTCTAACTGACTTCAGTCACAATCTACTATATTTACAACTTCTTCTAAGTAATTTAATTGCTGTGTGTTGTTTGTGTTTTCAAATAATGCTAATTGTACTGAACAGTATCTGCAGTCTTCAGTTGATGAAGTATAGAGTGTCCATCACTT
Organism: Candidatus Absconditabacterales bacterium; assembly: GCA_937958645.1. Lineage (GTDB taxonomy): Bacteria > Patescibacteriota > Gracilibacteria > Absconditabacterales > Absconditicoccaceae > JAHDCT01. The sequence goes on along the minus strand of CALGNI010000050.1, from coordinate 12,421 downwards.
ATCCGCAAGACATACTGCAGTTCCTTTGATATCATTGTTATACACCATTCCCGAATTTCCTCATCCATTTGTTGGATCAAACTTAATAGTTGACTCACCCAATGGCAAGAAGGCTTGTTGGCTTCCGTTAGCAGTGTCGATAAAGTGACCAAATGCTCCGTTTACTTGATACAAGACATCTCCTACATATCCTACTCTAGGCATAAGGAGTCGGGTATTGTACCAACCATTGTTGTAGATCTCTGGGTCCTGTTTGTATAGATGCGTGTAATCGAATGAAGCAGTTTCAGTGATTCCACTGCTTGGTGAAACATGAATCGCTTTCATTCCGATGAAGTTTGTTGTTTGCTGATCATCTGTTCGACATTCTTGTCGGATAATATTTCCTTCAGGATCTCTTTCTGATTCACAAATTTCGTTCCCTTGTTCTTGGTCGGTAAGCTGCATAGGGAGTACTAACAGTTTATTTTTTTCATCCCAGACAAACATTCTTGGATTGTAGATCGCTTCTGATTGTGATCCGCGATCTCCTCGTACTTCTGAGAATTCTTGAGTCACCAATACGTGATTGTCTGCAGTTCTTCCATTATAATCAATCTTATACAAATCTAATTTGATTCCCTCTTGTATGGTTCACCCTCGCTCGTTCAGATCAGTATCTCGTCCGAGTCATAAAAGGTATTGAACATTGTTTTGTACTGGTCCGTATGGATGGAGATAGGTCGAGAATCCTGGGATAATCAGTTCTCCGATTATTTTGGGATCTGTGGGTTTTACCATATCTATCACGAATAGGGGATCGGTTTGTTCGAAGGTAACGAGATAGAGTTTATCTCAGATATATCTAGAAGACTTAAATTCTTCTCCTGGTTGAATATTTTCTACAGCACCGATCGCTTCAAGATCTTTGTCTAGGATATATAGATGTGTATCACGTTCTGGGTTTCGGGTGTTGGTTAAGATTCTAAAGTTCCCTTCAGGTCATTGGTCCATACTGTATTGGGTCAATGGAGAACCATTTACTAAGGTACTATCTTGATAGATTACTCCAGGATTGTTGATGTTGAATTTGTGAATAAGGGTGTGTTCTTGATTTCCAAAAAATCTTGGCATCATACATCTTGCGTTGGGTGGACAGTTTCGTGATTCACCTGGCACATAGAAATTTGACGTCAGATAGACATTGTCTTTTGCCATATGGATAGTATTGGTATTTCCAAATGCTGTCGTGATATCTGGAGTATTTTCTGTACTAGACAGATCGATAACGTTTACCGTAGTAAATGAAGGATTTAATCCAAACTGTTCTACACTTTCTTCTGAAGGAAGTACATAATAGATATTGTTGCAGTCTGCTTCATTGACAGAGATATGATAAGGAAAGGTTTGATCACCTACTACCAGATTTTTCTTATCACTGTTCTTCGTATATGCAATATCGATGTTTTTGGGAGCTATTGTTATTTCATCCAGGTCTATATCATTCACATCATCCCAGTATCTCATCGGTCGATATCGATCAAGATACAATTGATTTACGAGATAGAGTTTATCTCAAATCACTCTTGAATCATGATAACTCCCATCCAGCTCTGTAAATCTAATCAATGCTGGTTTGGCAGGATTGCTTACGTCATACACGATCACATCTACTTGGTTTCCATTATTCAAAAAACCTCAATCATAATTGTTTCTCCATCTATTTGAGATGATCACAAGATTGTCGCCTTGTCTATAGAGTTGTATTCCGTTGAAGGTGTTTGGAAGATTTATTTCGGTCACTACATCAAGTCTTGCGAGATCGATAGTTCTATCTAGGATATTCAAAGGAGTCTTGATAATCTGCACTTTTTGTTCTTTTTGATTGTAATAGTACAGGTAATCACCGTCTGATTTGATAATATCTGCTTCGTCGATACCAATCACTTGAGTGTTGGTAGTTGAAAAAGTGCTGGTGGATGAAAGATTGATTCATGCAAGATCATCTCCTCATCCTCAAGTATCAAGTCTAGCTACTTTTGGTAAGGGAGCACCTGATGGTAGCATAGAGGTAGTGGTGGTAGTAGATGCAAAGTCAGCGCTTTCTTCACCAAACAGATCTGCAAGTATCATAGGTTCTATACCTCATCTGAAATTATTTCTTTCGAAATTATCTTTGATATAGTCAGTCAAGACAGTTTCCATTTCATCACAACTTTGGAAGGTGTTGAAACGAAGATCATCCGCAGTGAGTTGATCACTTTCGATTTGATCCAAAATTTGATTATCTTGAGCTGTGGCGAACACAGATGATAATCCGAGCAGGAAGATGAGACTCATTCCCAGAGTGATACGATGGAGATGTTTCATACGCAAATGATGTTTAGACATAAAGACCACCTTTTAGCAAGGCGAGTTGCTTATGAATACGGATGAGGGAGAAATTTGTGACAAAAAAGAGAGAAAGTGAGAAAAAGAAAATCAGAGAAACCGTCATTCAGAAAGAGTCTGTAGTGAAACGGAAGACGACTCTGAATGACGATTGATTATCATTGTTCGATTTTAGCTCGCGTCACTACCTGATCAATTTGCTCTTGGATCGTAAGATCTGAGGTGTCGAGTTCTCTGGCGTCTGGAGCTTTTGCGTTTACTGCGTAAGGTCAGAGGTAGTCAGTGTCGTCTCTCATACGAATTTCTTCTTTTATTTTCTCTAGGTCTGCAGGGAGTCATGATTCTTGGAGTTGCTTCACTCTTCTGTCAGCTCTAATGTCTACATCACAGGTCATAAATACTTTGAGTGCTGCATCAGGAAAAATATGGGTTCATGCATCTCTTGCATCGATGACGATGGATCCTTGTGCTCAGAAAACTTTTTGAAGACGAATCATTTCTACCCTGAGAGGTATACAGGTAACAATGGGTTTCATCGCTAAGGCTAGGTCTGTTTTTCTTATCTCGTGTTCTACGTCTTCTCCATTTATGAAGGTGTGTTGAGATCAATCTACTGTTGCAAAAGTAATATTTAGCAAAGGGACTATTGCTGCTTTTTCTTCGTCAGTCGCTTCAAGTAATCAATGTCTATTTGCATATAGAGTCGCGCATCTATACATTGCCCCTGTATCAAGATAGGTGTATCATAAAATTTTAGCAACTCACATTGCTGTTGTTCCTTTTCCTGTTCAAGAGTATCAGTCGATGGTAATAATCATGTCAATAATTGATAATTGAAAATTGATAGTTGAGAATTAATTATAATTTTCCATTATCCTTTATCAATTTTCAATTATTCAAGTTACTTCTTCCGCGATTTCATCAATAGATTGCGTTGCATCTATCTTGATCAACTCAGCATGTTGTCAGAAGTAGTCAATGACAGGGACTGTGTGATCGTAAAATTGTTGGATTCTGCTTTTCATCGCTTCTTCATTGTCATCTTCGCGCCCTCTAGACTGCATTCTTTCTAGAGCAACTTCGTCTGGGATCACAAATTGAATTCCTTGGATAGTTCTTTTTTCTTGTTCTACGAGTCTTAGAATATCATCAAGCTGAATGATGGTTCTGGGATATCCGTCGATAAGCATCTGTTTTTTTTCATCCATTACTGAATAGAAATATGCTTGAAACAGTGAATTTGTTACTTTGTCATCGATAAGCTGTCCTGCAGCTATTTTTGCTCATACATATCTTCCTAGTGCGTTATCAGGTCCTTTAGTAAGCGCCCTAAAGATGTTTCCTGTAGAGACGTAGCTATAGGTATCTGGGTGATTTTTCATAATAAGTTCTGCCTGAGTTCATTTCCCAGATCATTGGATTCCGAAGAGGATAAGGTCTTTCATGATTTAAAGTTTAAGGTGTAAAGCTAAAAGCAAAAATGACGAAAGTTGTCATGGTGCTTTGAATACGTACAGAATACGAAAGTTGGGGAGGGAGGGAAGGGGAACTCGTAGTTATTGAATGCTTTTGTTTAACAATCACTGAATCAATGCGGGGTCAAGTAGTTCACGATGTGATTGATCTTGTAGAAATACTCAGACATCGGTAAGTAATTGTTTTTTCGTAAGGATATGTAACTTTTCTTGTAAAGTGATGGCGATATCTTGCCATGATGTCATAGGTCAGTTATAGTTGGTTTGCTCGAGAGCAGAACGCGCATATGTCATGTCAATCTGTACTCACTTGCTCAGGTATCGTACCAGATCAAACCAATCCCTTCATTTCACAAATCCCCTTTCAAGGAGTGCATGTACTTTCCCAGCCATGAGACAAGGTAATGTATGTGCTTTGAGTGAGAATAAACGCATGTCATTGATTACATGGATTTCAGTAGATGCTCACGATGGAGCGTTGGTATCAATCTCACGCTGGATCTGAATCTTCTGTTCTGGATGTCCAGAAATTCATAACTCATGAGAGATTCCTAGAAATTTTATCATACCACCACTCACAATTCATTCTTTCGGGGACCATTCTACCTCAAATCACAATAATCTTAATTCTTTGAGTAAAGCATCTGCTGTCCGTCATGTATCTTTTTTCAATACAGAAAAATCAAGATCTTCTGAGTATCTCTCCAACCCATGACAAATACGAAGTGCTGTCCCTCCTACGAAAGCGTGATCTTGAAAAAAACTTTGCTTACTAAGAATTGATAAGACAATGATTTGTAACAATTCTCTCACACGATGTTGTTTTTTATCTTGGTGAGTCATAAGAGCTATTTCATTACGAAGTTGATCAATCATCTGGTAGATAGGGGATAATAGATAAAGAGAGTTTTTTGCTAAATGATTTCTTATTTCGCCTCTGCATGTATTGTAAGAAGCGTTGACTAGAGAATTCTGTAGGAAAATGAAGTCTGAGCGATTCGATGCTCTTGTCATGAAGTGATTCTTGATATAACCAACAATAATCTAAAAGAGCTTTTTCGGGAGTTGCGATATATATTTGATCTATTTGTTCCCATCATCGATAATATTTTGAAGCAAGATATCTATATGAAAACTCTCAAACAGAAGTGTCATATTGTTGAGTCTTTTTTGGTGTGACACAGGTGGTGATGTGTACAGACTCCGGAATCATACCATAAAAGTGCATAGCGCGTTCACAGGACACATAACTTGGATCTACCAACCATCTAGATAACGTCATCGTATCTAGAAATTGCATAGTATCTGAGGGTACGTAGACTCATCTTTTTAGTTTGATTAGTCGTCATTTTTTTCTCCATTCAGTAACTTGCCTAGCTATGTAGTGAGGAGTATCTCCAGTCATAAGAGCTAGAGTGTGATGAGTCCATACAGGATAGGCCTGCATACGTTTAGTTGCCTCTCTTCGTTTCATGTCTTTTATTTACATAAAAGTGTAAGTAAAAGTAATTATATGAAAAATGCGGAAAAATGCAATTTAACTTTGGAATAACATTTTTATACGTTCATCAACAATTCAAATAACTTTTTATTGATGTAGTAATTTTCTCTTCCAATCTTGATCTTTTGTAAAACATCTATTTCTGTTGATGCCAATAAATTTAGGTATTTACTCGCTGTGACGCGAGAGCATCATAAATCAGCCTGTAAAAACTCTATTTTTGTATATGGATGTTTGAAAATATTATTTACTAGATCTTGACTATAAATTTTGGAGAGCTTTTCTCTGATAGTATGTTTATGAGACAAGGTTAAATCTTTGATATCTTTGATGATTTGAGTGGTATGTATGGCTGTTTCTGTAATTCACTGAAGCATAAATACGCATCGTTCTTCCCAGATTCAGTTATCACGGACCTCTTGAAGTAATCTGTAGTATTCTTGTTTATGTTGGTTTATGTACCTACTAAGATAAAGTATTGGACTTTCTAATAGTCACTCTTTTACCAAATACAGAACATTTAAAATACGTCATGTTCTCCCGTTCCCATCATAAAATGGATGAATGCTTTCAAATTGATGATGTATAATGGCTACCTTTATCATAGGATCTATTTCTTCATCAGTATTGATAAATAAAGCAAGTTCATCCATATAGCCCATGATTTCATTGTATGTCTGAGGAGGAGTATAAATAATTTCTTGAGTTGCTTCATTTCTGAGCTGTGTTCATCATTGAGTTCTGATGCCTGCATCGTTCTCCTCAATCATTCATTGCATGGATATGATTGTTTGATTGCTTAAAAGTCAATCTTTTTGAATAGCTTTGTGTCCATATTGTAATGCATCAACGTAATTATACACTTCTTTTGCCGCTAAAGATACATACTGTTTTTTCGCACTATTACTTTTGTATAATTCATCTTGCGTGGTAACAATGTTTTCTATGGCGGAGCTATTCTTTGCTTCTTGAAGTGAAAGTGTATTTAGTAGGATGCTTCTGTTTGGTAAAGAATGAATTACTCATTTAAGTTCTCATAAAGCTTGATGAGCTTTTATTAATTTCTTTATTACTATTGGGGAATGAAAATCAGAAGTATACTCCGTTATTATCTCTTGTAGTGATTTCATTTGTTTTTATGTATATAAAATGCTTACTTCCTTTACATATAGTATTGATATGTAAACAAAATGCAATTATCTTTACATATAGTGTGAATATGCAAACAAAATACTACTTTCTTTTGTGTATCTTTTCTAAAAAACTGCACAATTATCCATCATCCATTCTCAATCTTCAATTATTTTACTACTTCCCTCTCACATACTTCCCGATCAGCAACCCAATCAAGATGACAAGATATAACTGTCCACACACGGCGACAAGAATAGACCGCATCTGGGCATGTCCACCTACAGGCACCATATCTCCATATCATAAGGTGAGCATCGTCACGAAGGTATAATACAGCATCGATGGTACGTTATCGATCATGGGTACTGCGGTATTGAACGAATCTGGTTGAAGAATTTCTATGATACTAAACAAAAATGATCCAGCCATTCACATCATAAGGTACGCTGCTACAGATCATACGATCACTTCCGCATCGATCTTTTTTTGATACAGCAAGGTGGAGATAACATTGATAGTAATAATAACAAAAAATATGAGCGTCGCGATAAGATACACTAAGATAAATTGATCTTCACCAAAAAAAGTTACCCAGTTTAGGATGAGTGATAATCCACCAAAAAACAATCCAGCCTTCACCATATCTCCCTTTCTCCCTGAGCTATACACTCCAGTCAGGAGCAAGATAGTAATCAATGCATGATACCCTAAAGTCCCATACTCTGATGTGAGAAGAAATGGATAAGCAATCAATGTCAAAACACTTACCACGACGAGGAGGATGTATTCTTTGTGTTTTGATTGAGCGAACAGAGTTTTCTTCATTGAGTTAATTATAGAGAGATTTTGGTGAGAATCAAAATATTGGATCATTAAAATTTGACAGATTTTATATTTTATATGAAGCATCTATCTGCTTTTTCTTATATTTAGACAAAAATGAAAAATAGATCTCTTTACGCTGCTATTACTGATGATGGAGATGAGAACAGGAATCATTAAAAACATAAAAAAATCCCTAGCAGTAAAACTACTAGGGATAAATTCTATACTGGGTTGGCTCCAGCATGAAATTAGTATTTTAAAGGATCAGGTGTCAAGAACGATCTAACGAGTCTATTGCTTGCTCCCTGAAGAGATTCAAGTATTGAATCAAGATAGTCTTTATGTCCTTCCGGTATCTTACAAGTTATGATAGAGTAAGATTCCTTGATCTTAGGACCTCTTCTGAAATTAGAAGCAGGTAATCGATTTTTGACAGTGCATGTAATATAACCTCTAATAGTTTCACTGGTATGAGATAGGTTAAAAGCATAAGATTCTCTAATGATAGCTGACATTCTTGGAGACTCAATAATCCATTTTGTCTTATCTTGGATATATCCTTCATTCACTTGGCATAATTTATAATTACCTAGTTGTCTCAAATACTGGTCCTCTCTTTTTTCCCAAACTTCGTCAATACACAGAAATCTTTTGAAAGATCCTGGATATACCCTCTCTTCATTTAGTTTCCATGAAACGTAAGCCTGAATAGTATTCTCTTTCTCGTCGAAAACATACATTACAGGAATTTGAGCGCTATCTTCATCCATTGGATCGATTTTGGTAGATTTAAGCATATGCCTCCCTTCTTGAAGAAGGGGATTAACTTCGAATTTCTTACAAAAACGAGCAAGATTTTTCCAACCATCTACTATGTCATATGTAAGTATATCGACTATGTCTGGATCAAGTAATGTGTCTTGAAGATCTAGTGCCGATCCTCGAGTAACAACATGAAGTGATTCTGTGGTAGATATAACCTGAGCCATTACTTGTTTATTTCTAGACACTTCAATGATATGGCATAAACTTGCTCCCGATCCAATAGGCTCAGAAATCATAGCTCCTATAGAACTCACATGATCAATGATTTCATTTGTAAAAAGAAAGTTATTCTTATCAGCATAAATTGCTGTATGGTAGATGCGCACAGATATGTCTCCAAACGAACGATCATCATTGAAATTCTTGATAATTTTTGGTAATCCTGTAGTTTCATCTATTGATATACTACAAGGGAATTTAATAGGATTTTCTTCCATTATTTTTAGATGTTGTGTTGTAGTGCTAACGCAACGTACAACGAGTGAATTAATAATCAATGTAAAATATCTCAATACTGTATGCTATCGCATCTACAGATTGTCCAACAAGATATGTTAATGATTGCGAATAACTTATGCATGTTTATCTACTTAAGTCAATCTCAAGTCTAGTGACTACTCACAAGTATGCATAGCTTCGATACGTGAACATTTCTACATAGCTTATCTGCTCCTTTCTTCATTTTTGGCATAGGCCCAAAAACGAAGCTTTGCTTTGCATCTGATATTGAAACAACTCATACTTCGTTGAACAATATCGAAAAACCCCTAGTCGGTCCGCGTCCCGCTCGGCGGCCGACGACCCTTCGTTGATGTTACGTGTGGTAGCGAAACGCAACGGAAGCATGTTTCGATATATACTATATAGTAATTAGTATTATGCTCTTGTGAGCAGTTACCAAGCCTAAAGAATGTATATTTGGATAACTATGAAATATTGCTTGACAAACAAAACCCCTTCCATACACCCTTAGTATGAAAAGTATGATTTTACTTACTTGATGATCATGACGAACAAATGACTCCTGAAAAAGGGTGAGAAAGTAGAGGCAGTTTCGTGTAATACTACGATGGTGTGAACCGTGACGGTAGGAACGAAGGGGCAGATTGTGATCCCTAAGGACGCGAGAGAAGAGCTTGGGATCGTAGAAGGAGATAAGATGATGGTGTTTACCAAACATGGTAAGGCAATCGGTCTAGTGAAAAGCGATGACCTTCAAGAGCTGATAGGATATATGCAACAAGAAATAAAAGATGCGAGTATTCTTTCATAAGCAAGCCAAGCGATTTGGCATTTTTTAGATGGTATTGATATGTAATGAAGGTAGTTTGAATGAAAGTCCCTGTGATATTGATGTGTAGTGTTTTGGTTTTTAGTGCTTGCTCTAGACCAGGAGGAGCTCCAGAAGATGCAGAAAATGCAGATGCAAACGTCACTGAGAAAAAGGATTATTTTGTGGAAGTGGAGTCTTTGGGAGAACTTTCGACACAACCAACACTTCGCAAGACCGGTAAATTGACGGGAAAAAGTGATGTAACGGTATCAGCCCAGAGTTCTGGGAGAATATCTAAGATCTTTTATGAAGAAGGTGAGAACCCTGCTAGAGGAGCGAAAGTGGTTTCTTTGACCGATAGCAATAATTTGTACAATTTCTCTGCTAGTAGAAATAAGGAGTCTGTAGAAGCGGCGAGGTTAAATTATGATTCCACTAGAGTAAATCTGGATAATAGTTTAATTGATCTAGAATTGGCGGTAACTCAAGCACAACAGCAGTATGACACTGCGATAAAGGAAGCTGAAAAAGTCTTTAAGGATAACGAACAACAATTGCTTGATGCCAAGAAGCAGATCGAGGATAATGAGCTACAGTTGTTGGATGCAGAAAAGCAAAAAGAAGATAATAAGCTCCAGCTTTTGGATTCACAACAGCAAATCAAAGACGCTGAACAACAACGTATCTTGGCGGAATATAGCTCTAGAACCAACGATCCTGATGATTTGGTGGGGTCAGCTCGTATCCAGTTAGATAATTTTGATGCAGATATACAAAAAGCAGAATTTGATCTCCAGACCAGAAGAGATGCTGATCAGCAAACCTTGGAGTGATTTGTGAACTCAGTAGGCGTTATTCAGGACACGATTGAGAATGTTTTTGAAACTACTTTGGATGGAATAGATAAGATCTTAGGAGTGACTCCAATTAATGCGACGAATAATGACTTGTATGAAGATCTGTTGTGAGCGCAAGATACCAGATTGGTGCGTGAAGCAGAAGAAAGTCTTAGAGCTTTGTTGGCTTATAACTTCAATCTCGCTAATTTTTCTCTCACGATAGAGAATATCGATCAAATGCCTGGGTATCTGAGACAACTTGATGATAGTTTGGATCTGTTGGATGATATCCTCCAGCAGATGGAACGTATCTTGGGGAATACGATTACGAGTAATCTGTTTACTCAAGGGCAATTAGATGGACTCAAGGCTCAGATTGATGGGTATCAAAGTCAGGTAGTTGGGCAAGCAGGATCTGTAGTGACACAAATCAATGCAATCGATGCGTTTTTGGCTACGTTTCAACAAAATCAAGAATCAACTGCAAAAAGTATAGAGAACCTTAGAAAGCAGCGTACTTTAGTGGAACAGCAATTGCGTGATGCTGCAGTAAACGCAGATATTGCAGCTGAAAGAGCTGATATCGGAGGAGAGAGAACTGATATTGCAGCTGAAAGATCATTGGTGGGAGCGGAAAGAACTGATATAGCAGCAGAAAGATCAGTAGTAGGAATAGAAAGAGTAGATATTTCGATTCAAAGAACGATTATTGCTTTAGAAAGAGCAAATCTTCAGGCAGAAAATGCAATCGAGTCAGCAGCTCTGAATCTCCAGTCTGCGAAAAACGCTTTAGCCGCGAATCAAAGAACCAGAGATATTAGTCTTTTGAGTCTTCAAAATGGAATTGACCAAGCTCAAGTAGGATATAGCGAGGCTCTAGCAAATTCATCTAAGCTTTCAGTGCTCGCTCCGATCTCATGAAGTATCTGAGAGATCTTGGTAGATGAAGGTGAAGAAGTAAATAATGGAACACCTTTGTTTACGATGACCACCACTCAAGATCAAGAAATAACGATTACCTTGAGTTCTGAGGAAAAGGATCAAATATCAGTAGGTACCATAGTGACCGTGACGATCAAAGACCAAGAATTGGATGGGACGATCGTTTCAATCTCTGACATCGCTGATGATCAATTGTTATATAAGACTACTATAGTATTGAATCAGTTATCAGACAGAATCGGTGAAATCGTTGATGTGGAAATTCCCCTAACGAGCACTTATGTCCTGGTGCCCTTACAAGCGGTGACGATGCAAACCAGTAAGCAATGAAGCCTCTGGGTGCGAAATGGAGAAGAACCAGAATCAGTGCAAGTAGATCTATGAGAAGTACGAGGAAAATCTATCGAGATCAAGACACCCCTAGGTGAAGGAATCAACCTTATCACTTCCCCGATGGCAAATTATGACAGGAATGTGCATGATGCGAAAGAAAAGAAGGAAATAGAGAAATAGATAATTACTTGCCTATGAGCTAGGACCGAAGGGACGCAGTGATTAGTTGCAAGAAATATAATCCGAAGGTGAAAGAGAGAAATGGAGAAAAAGAGAAAAAGCTATGAAAAAAATAATAAATGGGAGCTTGTCATTCTGAATTTATTTCAGAATCCATATACAGTAACCATGTGATATACTTATATACTTGCAAGTAAGAAAAATTGAACGCTTTATGTGGGCGTAACAAATAACTTATATAGAAGAATAAGTGAACATAAATCTTGAACACATGAGTGATTTACTAAAAAACATGATATTAAGATGCTTGTATATTATGAAAAATATAATTCAATTATTGATGCGATAGCTAGAGAAAAGCAGATAAAAAATTGGAGGAGACAGTGGAAAATTAATCTCATTCAAGAATTTAATCCTGAATGGAAAGACTATTCTTGAGAGTTGATGTAACGAGGTTAATGAGCAGTAGATTCTGAAATAAATTCAGAATGACGATGAGGCAAGAGTGTAATGGATTCTGAAATAAATTCAGAATGACGATGAGGCAAGAGTGTAATGGATTCTGAAATAAATTCAGAATGACGATGAGGCAAGAGTATAATAGATTCTGAAATAAATTCAGAATGACGATGAGGCAAGAGTGTAATGGATTCTGAAATAAATTCAGAATGACGATGAGGCAAGAGTGTAATGGATTCTGAAATAAATTCAGAATGACGATGAG
>CALGNI010000049.1 GCA_937958645.1 Candidatus Absconditabacterales bacterium | reverse complement strand
AAGAACTTACTTTACGAGCGAATTGAAGTGTTGGTCTGATATCAAAACACCTTCGGTGTTTTGTGAAATTTTAGAGGACGTAAGCCTAGTTCTAAACTACTATATCAGCAATTTTCCTTGCCTCTAGGTGCCGAAGGTTAGTTAAGCAACAAAAAAACACGAATGAACGTGTATTGTCTCAAGATATTTTTTTAGCTTTTGTATTTGTTGTTCAAGAAGTAATTGATTACAACAAAGAGCATGCTGCTTTTTTGCTTTGTCATCTTAGATGTGTTTCCATAATAAAAAAACCTAAAGGAAAATTCCTTTAGGTTTCAATTATACAGCCATAGGTATCTACTCTCTCTGGGAAAGCATTTGTGTAATTATCTCTAGGTACTTCTTTAGTTCTTCATTTTTTCTAGTTACTCTACGTAGCATGTACTTCGTTAGGAAATACATAAACAACGAAGTACCAACTGCCGCAAAAAGAAATATCTTATACCATATATAGGTGTCAACATCTTCTGGTTTAGTAAGCACATGTTGAAAACCACTAGCAATGATCATGGAGCCTAGTACTATATATAGGTCTCTCATACTGAATGAAAAGTTTGAAGATATTTCATCAGAGATCTTCTGTACATATTCACCAAGTTCTTTTCTGCTCATAGCAGTGATTTCTGTTTTTGTTTTTCTTGTCTTATTTCTTTTGAATACTTCGTCCATATTTGTATTTTTTATGTTTTAATAATTTTAGTAGTATTTGTTTATTTTAGTAGTAGCAATTTGTAAATCCACTGAAATATTTTAGTGATAATTCGTAATTTATCTATAAAAGCAAGATAAAGAAAAATTTCTTATCAAAACAAATATTCTTGCTCCAAAAGCTGCTAGACACAGCAAATATAGATTTACAATATTGTTTACATTTTCTTCAAAGCCTTCTTCATTGCTCGCAATTAATATTGGTTCTATTATCATAAAGGTAAAACCAATATAGAGTAAAAACTTTGCGATGGTTTTGTTCTCTTTAATAACTTCATTTTTCATTTTTTATAAAATATAAGTAATTTCTCTGTTCTACTAATGACCACTAACAATAAAGCTCTTACTAAGAGAATTTCCTCCTCTATGTTGACATATATAAGCAAGTGTACTTCTTTTGCAAACAAAAAACCCAGCAGCGCTGAGTAGATTGCAAATTTTCAATTTTCCCTTCTCAATTTTCAATTATTTTCTTATCTCTTACTCCATTGTGGACTCTTGCGCAGCTTTTCCCTTCTTTATTTCGTCTTCTTCTATCTATTTTCATTAAAGCAACAAAAAAACACGAATGATCGTGTTTCTGTGTAGTAATCATAAGGTTGAGGACTCCGCTTTTTTGCGGAGCATCGCAACAACTGTACGATTTCTTATCTCTTACTCCATTGTGGTGACTTACGCGCTTTCTTAAGCCCTGGTTTCTTTCTTTCCTTAACTCTCGGATCTCTTTTCAATAATCCGTAAGGCTTGAGAAGTTTTCTGTTTTCTTCATTCATTTCTACTAGTCATCTAGCGATTCCTAGTCTGATTGCCTCAGCTTGTCCCATCATTCCTCATCCTCTCACTACGACTTCTACATCGAATTCCTTCGCTGCTTTTGGTCCCATGATATGAAATGGATACAGAATATCTTCCATCATGTATCCATGACCACCGAAATATTCTTTCATAGAGATAAATTCTCCTCATTTTCTGATTGTAATATTCCCTTTTCCTTTCGGAAAAAGTTTTACTACTGCACTTGAGCATTTTCTTCTTCAAACGGTACCGAAGTACTTTTTAGTAGTTGCCATTGCCTTAACGTTATCATGAATAAAATAGTAACACATTTTGTAATTGTATACTATGTTTTGCTTCTTAGTATTGATAGTAATGATTACCGTCGAAGCAAGCTTCTTGGTATTCTTTCTTCGAAATCAACGGTAAGAGCATCCCGGTCACACAGCGTTAGCGAAGTGCATCGGGATCGTTTTCAATTACTCTTGTGCTTCTTGTTTTTCTTCTTTCTTTGGAGCCTCTTTCTTTGCAGCAGTCTTAGGAGCTGGTGCAGCTGGCATTTCCAATGCTTGAAGGTTTTTATCTGCATATGGATGATCAGTTCCAACGAAAAGCTTCATTCTAGCCATTCTTAGCTTTCTTTGCTTGTTCTTTGGCAACATTCCTCTCACAGCGAGTTCTAACACTCTCAAAGGCTTATGCTCCATCATCCACTTTAGGGTAAATGACTTCAAGTTACCTTTGTATCCACTATATCTATAGTACATCTTCATTCCAAGCTTATTTCCTGTTACCACGATCTTGTCAGCATTAGTTACTACGATATAATCACCAGTATCCCAGTGGTCAGCGTAATGAGCATTGTGCTTACCTTGGAGTTTCTTTGCGATTTCTACAGCAAGTCTCCCTAGAGTCAACCCTGCAGCATCTACTACCCATCGTTTTCTATTGTTTTTTTGCCAGTCTGGGTGCACCCATACGGTCTTATTTAAGTCTGTTGTTGTAAAATCCATAATAATTAAGTTAGTAAATAAACAATCTTTCATCACGAGGAGTTTTACGACGTGGTGGTCTCATGAAGAGCAAACCCCTCGAAATTGCCACGCTTCGCTCGCAATGACGATCGACTACACAAGTCTCACTAATACCTTTTCTGCTCCGTCTCCAGACCTAAATCACATTTTGTAATTGCTTACAAATCATGTTGAAACACCTTCATCGAGGTATTTTGGAAGAAGTTCATTAACGATCTTTTTTCCTGCTGCTTCTGTATATACCACAGAACTCACATATCTAATCATTTCTCTTTTTGCATCAGCAGCATCTTTTGTCTTGTTAATGCGAACCAAACGAGCAAAAAAATGATCTGTAAACGCCTTTAGAGATTTTGATCTCTTGATTGTCGTTTCCATTTTTCCATTTTCTACCAAACTGGTGAGCATATTTCTCAATACCGTGGTAGTTTTAACTATCCCTGTATTGAGCTCCAGTACTCTTTTATGCTTATGTCTCATGGTAATAATTTAATATAAATAAATTGATGATTGATAACTGATAATTGATAATTTTCCATTCTCAATCTTCAATTTTCAATTATTTTCCTATCCCTCAAGGGATTTCCCCATATTTTCCAAAGAATCTATAATTTCGTCAACCGCTTTTCTTCCGATTCCCTTCATAGACAACAATTCCGATTTTCTCTTCTTTTCAAGATCTTCTACATACAATACTTCATTTTTGATAAGTGCATTTCTCGTTCTTTCTGACAATGGCAATGCATCGATTGGTATTGTCTTGATATTCATGTCTTCTACCATCTTATCAGCTGTATCAGCGATATCATAGTAATCTACCAACAATGACTTATCAATATATACATCATCAAAAATAAAGAGCTTCGCGTATGATGCTACGACTTCTCCAGCGAAAGAAAGGAGTTCTTGCGGAGTAATCACGCTTGAAATAGTTTGAATCTCTATGATCAATTTGTCTTTTGAGTTCCCTGAGAAATCATCAATAACGTCTTCTACAGAATATTTAACATATTTTACTGCTTTGAAGTCATTATCAATCAAGAGCGTATTGAGTTCTTGTCCATCTTCTTTTTCTTCACGATCTCTTAGAAAATCTAATGAGTAATACCCATATCCTTTTTCTACTCTAAAATCAATCACTACTTCGATTGAAGCATCTGATATCTCTAGAAGATAGACATCAGGATTAATGATATCGACACCACTTGGTAACTTGAGGTCAGCAGCAGTATATTGACCAACTCACTTAAATCTTTGTGAGATCCACTGTGATTTTTCTACATTTTCATCCACCTTAAAGCGAAGGTTTTTGAAATTGAGCATCATGTCAATTACTGTCTCTTTAACTCCATCAAGTA
This sequence comes from Candidatus Absconditabacterales bacterium, assembly GCA_937958645.1. GTDB lineage: Bacteria > Patescibacteriota > Gracilibacteria > Absconditabacterales > Absconditicoccaceae > JAHDCT01. The sequence goes on along the minus strand of CALGNI010000049.1, from coordinate 5,225 downwards.
CATGATACTCATGAGATGCTCCATTCATTCTCATTCCTGTTATAGCACCTCAAGCGCTATATCATAAGATAGACCTTCTAAGAGCATTTCCTAGCGTATGACCAAACCCTCTTGGAAGGTATTGTAGTTCAAAACGAGATGTAGTATCGTCGATCTTTTCTACAACAATCTTTGGAGTCCCAATAAATTTTTGTATATCCAACATATGAACAAGTGTATGTGATATAAAATATAGTATATCTAATTTTTACTTTCTAATTTTTACTTTTTACTTTATTAAGCTCTAGCGTAATACTCAACTACCTTCAAGAGATCAACAGGAGCGCTAATTTCTTCTGGATTTGGAAGATCAATTACTTCTACTTCATAAGTCTTTTTATTTGTCTTCAACCAACCTGGAATCGTTACTCATCCAACACTAATTGGAGCGATACTATATAACGGTGAAGTTTGCAACTTCTTTCTCAAACTAATGACATCTCCTGCTTTTACGTACGTTGATGGTACATTATGCTTTACTCCATTGAGAGTAAAATGACCATGAACAACGATTTGTCTTGCTTGCATGATCGTATGAGCCAATCCAGCTCTAAGCACGATAACATCTAGTCTTCTTTCTAGAAATTGAAGCATCGCTTTATCATGAGCAATACCGTTATTTTTTGCATAACGAGAAGAGATCTTTGTTACGATCTTCTTAAATTGCTTTTCGCTCAAAAGATACATTCTCTTCAGAACTTGCTTATTTCTAAGCAATTTTCCATATTCAGAGTATCTTACATTAGAAGCACCATGTTGCCCAGGAACAGATCTTCTTTTTCTCACATCATATTTTGATGGACCAAAAAGGTTAATCCCTTCTCTTCTACATCGCTTAAATTTTGGTCAGGTATATTTCATAAAGTTTATTATAAATAAATTGTATGATACGTCATCCTGAAGGAGGAACGACTGAAGGATCTCGGGATATTTGAACCTCTCGAGATTCTTCAATACGCTACGCTTCTTTCAGAATGACACTTGTCTAAATTCTAATTACGTTTTCTTCTTTTTCTCTTACATCCTCCATGTTGAATTGGAGTTGCTTCTTTGATTCGAAGAATATCGATTCATCATACATCGTTAATTCCCTTGAATGATCCATCTCTTCACATACCAAGTCATTTAGCAATGATTCCAATTTCTTTCAGACCCATATTGTCTTTTGCATCTTGAATAATACTCTTACACAATTGTTCAGCAGCATATGGAGTACTTTGTTTAGCACCTTTGAATCAAAGCATTCCGGTACCTCATCAAGCTACTCTATTTCCTTGAACATCAGTCAAGGTGATATGAGTATTGTTTGATGTCGTTAAAATGTGCAAGATTCCTGATGAAATCTTAGTGCTTTTTTTCTTTTTCTTAGCTCAAGCCATGAAAGTAAAGTTTAAAATTTAAAGTTCAAAGTTGAAAGCATAAAACTTTCTACTTTTTATTTTCTACTTTTTTAATACTGGTCTTACTCTTGATCTACCAAGAAGTTTCTTAGCAGTAGCTCAACGCTTTCTAGTATTTTGACCTCTAACAGGAAGCCCTAGATTATGTCTCATACCTCTATAACACTTAATTTCCTTCAATCTCTTGATATTACTCGCCACCTCTCTTCTGAGGTCATTTTCCAATACCATTTCTTTGATTACATCAGTAATCGCCTTGATTTCTTTATCATCAAGAGCTCATACTTTCTTTTCTGTTGGAATCTTCAATTCACCCAAGATCTTCTTAGATGTAGAAATTCACACACCAAAAATGTAGGTAAGAGCAACATAGATTGCTTTATTTTCAGGTAATACGTGTCATTGTAATCTAAACATTATCGTAAATTAAGGGTAAATATAAGCAATTAATAGTGGATAATTGATGATTGATAATTATCCATTATCAATTTTCAATTTTTAATTATTCCTTATCCTTGTCTCGCTTTGACTCTAGAGTCCTTTCTTCATGTCTTTTTTCTATTCTTTTGCACTAAATATAATCTACACTTCGTGCGAGATTTATTTCGTCTTTTTACCACAACATATCATTTTTGAGGTTTAATAGATGATCATACTTTCATCGTGATTCATATACAGAACTAAAATGTTACAACTATTTTTTAGGTGACGCTTTCGTTTCTTTTGGGGTTTCAGATGTTCATTCTTTTGGCTTCTTTGCTTTCTTATCTACTGGGGCTCATCTGCTCTCTCTCTTTTTACCTTTTCCATTATTGATTGTTCTATACACAATACGTCACTTGGTAGGCTCATAAGGGTTCAGTTCCACAGTAACCAGATCTCCAGGAATAATTTTAATCCTAAATTTCTTCATCTTTCCTGCAGCATAAGCCTCTACAGCCATATCCATATCAACGATTTGTACCTTATACTTTCCTCCTCCTAAGATCTCGGTTACAAGACCTTCTACTTCGATTGCTTCTTCTTTTGTCATATACAATAATAAGATAAATTAGCCTTATTTAGCTACAAAAAGAAACTTACGCAGCGATTTTGTCGATCGTAATTACCGTCTGATGCGGTCTAAATCACTTCACTCTTTTATATCTCTTTTTTCCTTGGAACTTCAATACTCTCATCTTATCACCTTTTCCGATCGAAACTACCTTAGCAGTCACCTTTGCTCCTTTTATAGATGGTTTTCCTACGGTTACCTTTGTTCCTTCTTTATCAAAAGTACACAGAACGTTATCAAACGTTACGGTATCTCCTTCTTTAGCATCGATGATCTTATCTACAGTGAGTTCCAATCATTCTTGCACGATATATTGATGTCCTTGTGTCGCTATAATTGCGTACATTTTTATAATGTAAAATTCTAAAATTGATAATTGAAAATTAATTTTCCATTCTCCATTATCCACCTTCAGTTACTTATATCTTCATACCAAGATGTGAAAGCATGTTATATTTCTTCTTAGTCTTTCTATACATATCAGAAACAATAGCCTTCATTCTTTGATATCTTCTCGCTGCTGGAAAATCGTATGAAACGAATTTTCTATATCGCTTAGTACCATAATGTTGCTGCTTTTTTGCAGTCTCTATAATATGAGAAGCTCGTAGTTCTTTCTTGTAGAAAGCTATCAACCTCTCATTTGTATTCAAATCTCCAGTCTTATAGATAGTAAATCACATAGGGTGGTTTAAGGGTAAAGTATTAACTGCCGGGAACCGGAATTGAACCGGTACGAGCTATTAACTCGGCGGATTTTAAGTCCGCTGCGTCTACCAATTCCGCCATCCCGGCAAAGACTAATTTGGTAAACATTACTACAACGGACAAAGGATCCTACTTTATTTGATTTCAGCTACAATCTTATCAAAAACTTCAGGAAACACGATTGCTACATTTGAAAGTACTTTTCTATCAAGTTGAATGTCATTTGCTGACATTTTTCACATAAAGACACTATATTTAGTACCTCTATTTCTCAACGCAGCAGAAAGTCTTTCTATCCAGAGTTTTCTAAAGATTCTTTTCTTGTTCTTTCTCCCGATATAAGCATTTTGTCATTGTTTTACCAATGCACGTCTTACTTGGGTATACACATTATTTCTTCAGAGTCTAAATCACTTAGCTCTCTTTATGAATCTCTTATGTCTTCTTTGTCTCGCGAGACCGTTTGAAATTCTAACCATTTCAGCATCATAAATAAAAATATTTCCTTCTTAACATAGTGCAAGAACGAATTGGATTATTCTTGTATGTATTTTTGTTAGATTCGCTTAATTACCGAAAGTTACAAGGCAATCAATAATATAGCTATATATAAAGACGTAACGCATAACTAGATACTAGTCTATCTAAGACTTGTACGGTATCAATGACTTCATTCTCTTCACCTCAACCTTATCTAATTCCTTTCAAAACTTATGTTTCTTGGTCGATTTACCTTTTTTCGTCAGCAAATGACTTCTACATGTCTTACTATGTCTAAGTTTTCAAGATTTAGTAACCTTGAATCTTTTTGCTACTGACTTATTTGTCTTGATTTTTCACATGGTTAATAAGTTAATTAATTAAATTGAACACTCAAGTTCGTCATTCTGACGATTGTTTTATTCCTCCTTCTTCGTTCCTCCTTCTTTCTTTATTATCTTTTTCTTGATCTTTGGTTTCTCGCTACTCACTTTTACTTTTGTCTCAACTTTTGCCTCGACCTCTACTTTCGCTTTCTTCTCATGTCCTTCAAGTCACTCTGTCTTTGCGTCTCTCTTTGCCTTTTTGGCTATTTTCGCTTCTGTTTCTTCCTTTCTTCTTTTACTGTCTTTGCTTTGTTGCTTTTGCTGCGCTACTCTTTTTGATGGAATGATCAATAAAGTAAATCCAAAGTTTTCGGACTTCACTCATTGAGATTTACCATACTCTTTCAATTGGTCTTCAACTCCATTTAGCTTAGCACGAACAATATCTTTATATGCTTTTTCTCTTCATCTTAGCACGACATTCACTTTAAGAGGATGTCCTTTATCTAGGAATTCAATTCCCTTCTTCACTTTCATATCCAAATCATGATCTCCAATATTATAACCAAACTTGATTTCTTTTTGGAGCATAGATTTCGATTTCTTTCTTTTTTCGCTTTCAGCTTTCTTTTTTTCGTATTGATACTTCCCAAAATCTACAACTTTCGCAGTACAAATCTTTGTCTTGGGATCATAATTAATCTGAACTAAATCCAGACCTTTTTCACCCGCAAGAGCAAGAGCCTTAGCTCTCGTCATAGTTCATATCTGTTCCCCGTCTTCTCCGATTACTAATATAGTAAACGCTTTGATGTCTTCATTTTTGAAGATTCTCCAAGACTTGGTTGATCCTTTGTTTCTTTGAAATGCCATAAACGATGGTTCGATGATTGCTAAAAACTGGTTGAGTGTAGGTTTTCTCAACTAAATTGCAAGCGTTTTTGATAATAAAAATGAGCCGAGAGCATGATGAGACGCTCTATCCGCCCCAAAACTCCCTTCTTGTCACCTATTAAGTGAGGTGAAGGTGATATATACAGAAGTTTTCTCGGATGTAAAGGGGAAATTTTGGGGGGATGTGAAAACTTTAAACTTTTTGGGTGCACGTGAGGATGAGACGAATCAAGTACTAAAATGAGGCAATGAGACGTGAGTTTAGATTCATGCATCCTTGAAACATCAGATCTTGAGGTAAAGCGTCTTTTTGGATGCAAAGCG
>CALGNI010000048.1 GCA_937958645.1 Candidatus Absconditabacterales bacterium | reverse complement strand
CTACCACAATAGTTTATGATTTGATTCCCGTAGGCATCACCTCGCGGTCACAAACAACGCTTGGCTTCTTTTTTAGTACACATTTCATCCCCTGCACCATGGGTAGTCCTACAATAACGGTCTAGCAAGTGTAGGCTTGTGATCTAGACCTCAGTTAACGAATCCGAAGATACGTGAGAATTACGCTGCAAAAGCAGGTGAAAGTTTTCCGTTAAGGAAAGCATTCATTCTCAAGTTTGTGTTAGCACGATTGTGTGCGGTCGATTATTTAGGCAGAAGATACACGACCATCCTGCTGTGGCACTCCGTTATGTACGAGAATCTCCTATCGAAGCCAGTACACCCCCTCAATAAAAATAGAAAAGTGAAAGTAAAAAATAGAAAGCTAATCGCTTTATACCAATACCCTACTCATTCTACTAATGAACGCTCGATGAGTATACGAAAAACTTTGTGAAGTGGAACAAAAAAATTATTTTTTATATACGTCACCTCTACTATCTACTTGATAGAAATAAATCAAGATCTCATCATGTATAATTTCAAACAATAGTCTATACTTCCCGATTCTCAATCTATATTTTCTTTCTTTACCTAACAATCTCACCACATCAAGTTGAGAATCAAATGGATCTTTTTTCAAAATATGTATTTTTTCCTGAAAATTTAACAAGAATTTCTTGCTTCTCTTTTTGAGAAACTTCTTTACTGCTTTCGCAAGTACATATCTGTACATCTACTTTGACAGTAATGATGATAAAAATTCCTCCCCATCAACAACATCACCATTCTCCAAATCCTTACGTCATTGAATCCATGCAGCACGATCTTCAGGAGATTCAACCAATTCACGATGTACAGGCTGCATACCTAGCTCCATCTGACCATCTAGTCGTGCCTGCGTGAGATATAGATAGATCGTTTTCAAACTTACTCCCTCTTTCTTTGCCTTCGCCATAGCGCGTTTCTTCAATTCTTCATCCATACGGAAGGTTACCTGAGTGGTCATTTGATTACAATTAGTAAGCTAAAAGCTATCATAAATATAGCTAAAAGTTATTTTTTTGCAAGTTTTAAAAAAGTCCTCTTTCACGAATCCGTGAAAGAGAGCATTAAATAAATTTTTCTTATTATTTCAGAGTTTCCCCAAAAGGGTCTGCAACAACTGAATAGTCTCATCTACATCAGTCTTTAGATCAAGCAATACAGTATGAGAAATGGTCGCATAATCATATACTTTATGTTTCTTAAAAAGATTTTTATTGTACTTGATACATCGCAATGAACCCACTTCTAACAGCTTAAAACCCAAAAGAATTTTATGATATCCTGTGTTATCCAAAATTGATTTCTTCACAAAACTAAAGGTCAGTGGATAATCTCCATTTGGAGAAGGCAAAGTGAATGAAATATATCTTTTTTCCAGTGAATGACTGAATTCATTCATCTTAGCTAGAAGCTCATAATCATCCTCGATAGCAATAATACATCTCAACAGTCGTAATACCCTGATTACAAGCTCAGTTTCGTTTTGTACTTCGGATATTTTTTCTTCTGGTATTGGTTGTGTAAAATCTATGAACCGAGTTTTATTCATTTTTTCATTTATTTTTGATTAGTTAATTTATAATACTCTTTCGTGATCAGTATCTTCTTTTCCAAATCCATAAAGAAATCGTGCATGTGGCGTTCGGTAATACGATTTGGTATATTTTTCATACTCTTCGAGCAATAAGAGATCTTTTTATCCGAGCCAAATTGCTTGTATGCCAATACAATCTTTTTATGAGGACCTATATCTACAGATGCTTCATCATTCCATATCCATAATCTACTATTGGATCCACTAAGGATCGTATGTGATTGATCAAAGTCAAACGGCAATCTAGATGGACTATGCTCTTTCTTTTGTGGACCTACATATACTAATGGTGAAACCTCATTATAAGCAAAATCCGTTTTAAAGTCGAATGCTGGAATCATTGCTGGTAAACAGCTTGCCCACAACAAATGATTCTCAAAATAACCAGACCGCATTGGCTCCATCAATCTCTCCAAGAACGTCAATACATATACTATATATGTCTTTCTCCGTTCTTTGATTTGATGATCACCTTCATCCTTCAATCCGTCTATAATATTTCCAAAGTGTCTTTTTACTTCCATAATGCTAGCTTTATTTATTACTAATCTCATCAACCTCAAAATTCTCCACCACGTTTGGTAACTAATAATGATCACTGACGAATGTCATCATAGTTTTACATATTTTTTATATCTTGTCAAACAAAAAACTCCCACAGCTCTTCACCATGAGAGTCTCATTACCACTGAAACATTTTCTATATTTTAGGCAAGACACTAGTCTTAAAATCTTCTCCTTCCTTTTGAAAAACGCTCTTTGCCGCATCTCAAGAAGAAAGCACAAGGTCGTATGCTTCCGATCATTGCTCAAGAAATAGTGTTCATGAAATAGGTTCACCATGAGTTCCAGGCCAGCAAAGACCAATTTTATTTGTTGCATTATGTAAAAAGAGGTACTTTGCATCTACATTTGATGTTACAGGCACATCCGTTACATAGTCGTATGAATTATTCACTTCTCCCATTTGGTACAGAAACATAAAAGAAATCTTTATATGGGTAATTATTATTTTATCAAACAAAAAAACTCCCCCAGCATCACACCAAGAGAGTCTCTAATTCTAATTTCTATACTTCTCGAGATCCCGCACCTCCGCTTCGCTTCATGCGGGATAAACCACTCAGGATTCATTCTTCGCTTCGCTTGAATATCTTCTTCGTCATGCTGAATTTGTTTCAGTATCTACAAATAATCCCTCTCGAGATCCCGCACCTCCGCTTCGCTTCATGCGGGATAAACCACTCAGGATTCATTCTTCGCTTCGCTTAAATATCTTCTTCGTCATGCTGAATTTGTTTCAGTATCTATGGTCTGAACTTCTCGAGATCCCGCACCTCCGCTTCGCTTCATGCGGGATAAACCACTCAGGATTCATTCTTCGCTTCGCTTAAATTCATCTCTGAGTGGAATTACATCATTCCTCACATACCTCCCATTCATCACATTCCTCCCATACCACCTGGCATAGCTGGAGCTGCTGCTCACTCTGGAGCTGGTTTGTCTGCTACTACACACTCTGTCGTGAGTAACATCGCTGCAGAACTTACAGCATTTTCTAGTGCCACTCTTTCTACCTTAGCTGGATCGATAATTCCCATCTTCATGAGGTCACCAAACTCACCTGTTGCAGCATTGAATCCATAGTTGAAGTCTGGGTTTGCCTTCACTTGTTCTACTACCCAATCCCCTTTGTATCCTGCGTTGTTTGCGATCTGAGTCATCGGATATTGGATTGCAGACTTGATAATCTCTGCTCCTATTCTTTCATCGTCATCAGCATAATCAGCTGAATCTATAGCATCCATCAATTTTACCAAAGAGGTTCACCCTCCAGCTACAATTCCTTCCTCGATAGCAGCTCTCGTTGCATTCAAAGCATCTTCGATTTTAAATTTCTTATTTTTTAGTTCCATTTCTGTAGCTGCACCCACTCTGATCACAGCCACTCCACCAGCAAGTCTTGCGAGACGTTCAGCGAGTTTTTCTGTATCATAGTCAGATGAACTAGCATCGATAGCATTCTTGATTTCATTCACTCTAGACATAATGTCTCCTTCTGATCACTTACCACCGATGAGCGTTGTTTTATCTTTGGTACTAACCACCTTATCAGCGTTTCCAAGCATGTCTACAGTGGTTTCTTCTAGCTTCAATCATACTTCTTCTGTGATAAACTGTCCTCCAGTCACCGCAGCGATATCTTTCAAGATTTCCTTCTTTCTATCACCAAACCCTGGAGCTTTCACTGCCAAGATATTGATCGTTCCTCTTATCTTGTTCAATACCAGTGTACCAAGCGCTTCCCCATCTACATCATCAGCGATGATCACCAATTCTCTCTTTCCAGATGCTCCTAGAGCCTCTAGAAGTGGCAAGATTTCTTGGATAGATGAGATCTTCTTGTCAGTGATCAAGATCGGTGTATTTTCCAATACTGCTTCCATTCTCGCACCATCTGTGACGAAGTACGGAGACAAGTATCCATTAGCAAATTCCATTCCTGTTACTACTTCTTTTTCTAGACCGATAGATTTCCCTTCTTCTACCGACACTACTCCATCAGCTCCTACTTCTTCCATCACATCTCCGATCAACTGCCCTACTGATTGATCTTGTGCAGACAATGCAGCGACTTGGATGATCTGTTCTTTGGTTTCTAGCTTGATCGATTTCTCAGCTATTTTTGCAGTCAATTGATTCACAGCTTTGTGAAGACCTCTACTCAATGCAAAAGGATTTACTCAGCTGTTGATATACCTTAGTCATTCTGCAGCGATTGCATCAGCGAGTACCGTTGCTGTTGTCGTTCCATCACCAGCAGCATCATTAGTCTTCGTCGCAGTTTCTTTGACCAGACTAGCTCCGATATTTTCATACACATCTTCTAGTTCGATTTCTTTTGCTACGGTTACACCGTCGTTGGTTACGGTTGGTGTTCCATATGATCTTTCAAGAATCACGTTACGACCCTTTGGTCCCATCGTCACTCTCACTGCGTCGGCTACCGCCTTCATCCCAGCATAAATTTTCTTTCTTGCGTCGTCTCCGTATGCGATTTGTTTTGCCATGAT
>CALGNI010000047.1 GCA_937958645.1 Candidatus Absconditabacterales bacterium | reverse complement strand
AGGTGATATGAGAAAGTCAGTTTATGTAATTTGATCAAGAAGGTAGAGCAGAATCTAAGGAAGCATCAGTTCTCACGTATGAAATCGGATGACGATGAACCGAATTGGCTTATGCACCCAAAAAGTCTTGATTCGTCAACTAATGAAAAAATTTATGTTGCCAGCAAAGACATTATTCTGGTTAGCAATGACTCTTCTTTCAGAATGTATGTGAGTAAATTTGCCAAAGTGTATAGAAGTATGGATGAATACAGGATTTCAGTTTTGTTTAAAAATACCCGTGCACTATGTATACAAAAAAAATCAGAGGGAAATTTATTCTTAGTACAATCATCATCAGATGAAATTTGGTTACCAAATTTGAATACGCTATCTTATAATCGTAGCAAGCGTTACTCTGAAGAAAAATTTAAAGAGATAAAATCATCTTATTCATTAATAAGACCTGATTTATCTGTAGATGACAATGAATCTACCATCACTTATTCATATACGTATTACCAAGACATCTTGGATCAGATAATGCATGTAGAGTGGTATAAGATTCATCAAAATCACTTTAAAAATCTCTCTATGATCCTAGCTAGCTCACTTAGAGAAATTTTATTGAAAAAAAATAAGTTAAGGAGAGCTAGTTATCTCATAGAAGAAATTTCATTTACCAATGATATTCAACATTTGGACACTTGTTTTATCTATGCTATAGCAGCATTTTATAACTCAAATGGAATAGATTCTTCTTTTTTTGAGCTACTTGATCATTTGTATGATAGCAGCTACTTGTACAGCATTGGAGATCTTCTTAATGCACTTGATGATACTATTGTCCACCCATATTTTGCTAGTTTGGATGATATGGATGAAATAAGCACTTATTTGAATAGAAGATATCAATGTAAAGAGTTAGAGCATTTTTATACTCATGTGAATGAAATCTTACATCAATTTGCAGAAGAATTTGATGAATACAGCTACACAGAACAAGAAAAGTCTCATGAAAAAAGTATAACTACTTTCTCAGAATCAGAATTTAATTCAAAATCAGTTGATGAACTCGAAAGCGATTTAGATGATGTTTTAAGTAAAGAAGATTATGAAAAAGCGGCTGATATTAGAGATGAATTACGAAAAAGAGAGGAATTACGAAAAAGAGAGGAAATTCAGTCTATTAAGTCAAATACCAATAAAAAGAAAAAGTGAACAGGATCGAAGCCGACTTCATTGTGTTCTGTCTTCAAAATTAATCACTTGCTTAAGGAAGCTCTGCAAAAATTCAATTTTCACGCCATCTTCCCAAAAGAGCTAGTATTTTAAAAATAAAGTTTGGCTTATTTAAGCTTCCTTGAGGAACCGTGAAAAATATAAAAATCGAAAATAATAAAAATTCTTTTCAATTCTTTAATTTTTCAGAGGTTCCTTAAGTTCGTTGATATTTATCAACGAACTTTTTTTTATTTATCATGAAGCTGATAGATCAAAGACTTTATCCTTATCCAAAATCACTCACTAGGATATCTTCAGGTTTTGATGGAGTAATCAAGATTCAGGAGTTCTTTGTATAGATGGATAATTCAATTAATGTTTTTTTTATACAGTTCAAGCTTGTTCTTATTTTTTGCTACTGCAAAAGGATGAATCTTAAGAAGTGAGGCCATTTCTTTACTGGAACTTATTCACTGTGCTTGGAGGTCAAGCATTCATAAAATCAATTTCAATCATCGAAAGAGCATTCACAAAAATTCATATTCATTTTGCTGATTATCTTGAGCTTGTTCAATGAGGTTAACTGCCTTGGATGGATCAGTCCACATAGCATCGAGAATCTTGAAGCTATCATGGTCTGCATGTGAACATATAAGTGAAGACAGAAGCTCGTTATCTATTATTTTTTTCTCATGATAGGCACAATATTGCGTCACTTTATCGCACTCATAGTGAAGTTTGTATAAATCGTTTCCTACTGTGTGAACAATATATTCAGCTTGGGCATTGGTTAAAAGTGATTGCTTAGTTCATTCATCGTTGGGTATAACACATTTCCCTAGCACAAAAAGAACTAAGTCTTTCCCTTTCTTCTTTGGAAAATTCTTGATAGCAGCGTGGGTTGAGAAATATTTCCAACTTTTAGTTCTTTTGTCTGGCTTATAACTTACCAAGATGAGAATATTTGAACTCGGAATGTCTTCTCGATGCTTCATAAGAAAACCTTCTACTCCTTCAGCATCAGAGCTTGCTATCTTATTGGTAGATGTGTTGTCCTTCGGTAATCCATAAATAATAGTCAGCGATTTTTCAGAAAAAAATCACGAGCCCATAAGCGATGATTGAATAGCCTCACGATCAATTTGATCACTATAAAACGTGTGCACTCACGATTCACCATATTTTTTGATAAATTCTTGCTTCCAAAAACGAAGTGCTTCTTGCACCTGATACTGTGATTCTCATGTGAATAAGAGTTTGGTTTGGGACATAGCGCTATTTCCGTAAAAGATTTTGAATTTCTTTTGGCATTACTTTGTATTGAGTATGTTTATAGATATCTCATTCAAGAAGATCATTCGGTCTGTCATAGCTTCACTTCCTAAAGGTATCATGGCCAACATTATCAATATATGCTTGGACGAAAGGTTTGGTAATAGTACTTCACAAAGTATTGGTAGCTAGTGGTTTATTATCAATATTTCACGCTCGAGATAAGAGTGTATCATGAGGAGTGTATACCACGACATACCCATCTTTCGCGTATACAATATCGTTCTTTTTGATGTCGGAAGTTCAAGTCTTTACTGCGTATTCACCCAATCATTCATAGGTTACGGCATCTCTTCGATATGGAGAAACTTCACTGCGATTTTTTAAGATATTCCATATTTGATAAGCGTTACCTTTTGGGATTTTTCTCGGAGTCTTAACTACAATATTTTTATATACATCTTCGCCATAAGGACCAGTAATACTTAAGATAGGATTTATGGTAGGCACAATATCATTTGGGGAACTGAGCTGCAAGTATGCTTGAGCTAGATTATAAATTGATTCTTCGGCTGATCATAGGGCTAACGTTCGTCAGTAATAGCGTTCATCTATGATTGATTCCAATCCTATCTCTTTAAAAAAGTTTTTCATGATCGTCTCTCCTCCATTTGCTGTAAATGCTCTAATAGCTGTAAGATTTCTAGAATTATTGAGCACCCATGATATCGTTTTTATTCAACTGAAGCCTCCATCAGCATTACGCGGTATCGTTCAATTTCAGGGATCTAGATAATTATCGCTTATCTTCCCATCAATTCACATAGGATAATTTTCAAATAATTTAGCAAAAATAAAGGGCTTCAAGGTTGATCACTGTTGTCTTTGTGCATGGATCAAATCGTATTGTCATTGAATCTCGTTATTGAAATAATCAGCTGATCAAAGATACGTGAGGACTTCACCTCTTTTACTATCAATATGAAGAAGAGATCTACTTTCTCATCACTGATTCTTAAGATCTTGATATGTCTCTGCTGAAGCGAGTTCTGCTGCTGCTTGTTTTTGCATGTCTAAGGTAGTACGTATTGTATATCATCACTGAAGTAAGTCATTGAGACTGAGATCTAAGCTACTGAATAAAGGGCTGTTTAAAAGAAAATCTCTTACAAAGAAAACAAAATGAGGAGCTATGATTTTGTAGCTCGCTGTTGAAAATTCATAGTCTACTCACTGAGAAAACGCTTCAATCAACTCTCCATCATTAATATATCACTCTTGGTACATGGCCCACAGCACATAGTCTTTTCTCCCAGGTGAGTACGTGTAGGTATAAATGAGATCATTATTTTGAAACGTTCATTTTCGTAACTTATCGATTCGATCAGGATCCCCTTTGCTAAGATCAGTATTTGCGATTTTTGCTTCTATTTCTTTTTGAATTTGTTGTAAGAATTGAGTAGAATTTTCTCCTTCTTCTTCTAGGAAGTAGGTATTGGTACCATCGGTTACTTGTCGATCCCCCATCATTTCGGCTTTGTTTGATAAGGGATTATACAATGATGGTGCTTGAGGAAGCCCTCATAGTATCGCGCTTTCTAGTAGATTAAGTTCATTAGGGTCTTTGTTGAAATAATGTTTCGATGCAGTACCAACACCATAAGAATTATTCCCTAGATAAATAATATTGGTATATAACTCAAGGATTTTTTTCTTAACTAATAACTCAATCTTTTCCTCATCATAATTGGGAAATTCATCTGTATAATTATCTCTCAAGAGCTTGTACACTTTACGGGTTATTACGAGTTCTTGGAGCTTTCTCTTGAGATTTCTTTCACTAGTAAGGTAGGTGTTCTTAATGAGTTGCTGTGAAATGGTAGAAGCTCACTGTAACTTGCGGTCATCTTTTAGTACATAGCGTTGAATGTTATTGATTAGCGCTCTCAAGATTCACCATTTATCTACCCCATCGTGATCCCAATACTGACGATCTTCAGCACTAAGAAAGGCCATGAGCAAGTGAGGTGGTATCTCTTCATAAGCTACATATTCTCTATCTTGGTCAAAAAACGTATACAAAATCTCTCAGTTTCTATCGGTAATAATTGTCTTTTGTGGAATACTAGTAAGACTACTAATACTAACTTCTGGTAAATCCTTATAAATTACTTCCCAAACGAAAAACGCACTAAACGCACCAATGCTTAAGATGAAAAATAGAAAGATATATTTGGGTCGCTTTCAAAACATTAGACCAAATTGGATAGAAAATTATTTTTATGGATTGCTTCCTTATGTTGTCTTTTGGATCCTCATAACTTCATGTCTTACACGCCTGGCATCAACTACTGTTTTTATAGCCTTTTCATTCTTATTCATTCTAGATCAACCTGATTTAATTTCCAAAAAAACGATTTGCTTAAGATTCCCTTCATTGAGTCAATCAAAAACAACATAGTCTACTCATTTTCCCAAGAAGGTCAAATCCTTGTAATTATATGGAAAATTCGGCAAAATAGGCGCTAGCTTTTCATGAACATATCCAAGAGTAACATCTTTAGATTTCTTGACTGCATCTTTACGATGTCATTTTACTCTTTGGTAAAAAAAGATTTTTGCAAAAAGAAATCATACCAATAGTCATAATCATGCACCACCAAGTGCCACCATTACCAATTCTGTTCCCATATCTCCACAAAAAACTAAATCTTCCTTGAACAATACAGAAATTATCGTAGAAGTATAGGTGTTGTATAGTTGATTTTGATTTTTTAGTTCTTCTTTTTTGGAGATGAATAAAAAGACATCCTGACAAATATTTTTCCGATGAATCTTTCTTATGTTTATTTTTTGATGAGACATAGTCCAAGAAATAAGAAAATTTGTTCCTGTCATATGAGAGGAATGATCAGAATGATTATTATGATGGACCATTTTTTGAGTATTTTTTTGACCATTATTACTTTATATCATTTTCTCAAGACTAGAAAAACCGATCAAAGAGCGATTTGGTCAAACTATGGAGACACATTTAAGTGTAATCAATGAATTATCAAATGCGGATGGAGTAAATGGAAACGGTATCCAACAAACCTGAGCTTGATCTAGTAATGCTTTAGGAGGAGAAATGATTTGATACAATGCAAAAACAGTTACATGAGAAATAGTCAATCCCTTTAGTATAGATGGAAACTAATTTCGAGATTGATTAGCGGTGAAGCAAGCATTTTGATATTTTTTGAAATAACTTACACAAACTTACCCCACGTCAAACTTAGCATCATACCTTGAATTTATTACAATCAAAGCCCTCTTAGCTTGTATTTTTAATGAAAACTGTTACAAATTTGGTCACCTATAGTTTTGCATAATCATGTATAGTGAACTCAGAGGCAATAAGCAGTATCTAGTTTATACTTTCTTAGGAAAAAGGAAGAAGTTTTATGTTGCACAAAAATTTGATCAAGAAAAGATCATTAATCATATAATCCATGAGACCCTTACAACATTGATGAAATGAGATTGATGGAATCAGTATGAAAAAATGATTCAAAAAGAAATAAATATACAGAAATTGATGAAAAAAATAATCAGACAAGATTTACTCACCAAGCTTGATGTGTTTTATAAACAAAAAAAGAAATTTATTCGCAAGCAAGCAAAGCCAATCCTGGAGTACTACGATCAACAATTTCTTCATGATTTTGTTCATCATTCAAATTTTATTGAAGGGAGCAGGATTCCTTATGATGAAGTAAAAAAACTCATGGAAACCGGAACATCTACGTATCAAGTCATACAAGAAATCATTGAGGTGAAAAACTCAAAAGCTGTCTGGGAATATCTTGAGAAAGATTTTAGATTTAGTGAAACTCATATAAAAAGACTCTATCATAAATTGACTTCGTGACTATATATGGACACGGGAAAGCCTTACCCAAGAGGTCGAAAGAAAGTAAATAATATCGCATGAGAACAAAAGACCACCCCATGGGAAGAAGTTCCAGAGAAAATGAAACAGCTTCTTATTCGATTCAAGGAAAACAAGAAAACAATGTTTCCTTTGCAATTAGCATTTGATTTTCATTATCGTTTTGAACGTATTCATCCCTTTAGAGATTGAAATGGAAGAGTAGGGAGATTTTTGATGAATAAGATCCTGATCTCAAAGGGGCTTCCCCCTATGATTATCTTTGGGGAAAATAGAAGAGCATATTTCAATGCGATCAAAAAATGATGAGAAACAATGAAAAAGTATTATAAATTTATGAATAAACAATATGAAAAATCACTAAAAATAATTGAGATGAGTTACTATAAATAATACGGTTTACAATTGACCCAGAAACAAATTTAATTACCATATACTTTCTTTACTTTTCTTTGCTACGATGATCAATCTTAAAGAATATAGGGAAAATCCTCAGAAATTTATCGATGGGGCCGCTAATAAGTGAGTTTCAATCGATTGGAATGTTTTTGATGAATCAGATAAGAACATAAGATCACTCCAAACACGTATAGATGAACTTAAATCTAAGAGAAATACCTTATCTCAACAGGTTTCTCAATCAGAAAAATGATCAGAAGAATTTCTTTGATTAGTCAAACAAGTGCAATGAATCAAACAAGAGCTATGACCTTTAGAAGAGGAATATGAAATTGTTTATCAAACTTTTTCTCAATTGCTCGCTAAGATTCCTAGTCCGGCCTTTGATGATGTTATCATTGGTAAAAGTGATGAGGAGAACCAGGTGCTTTGATATGTGTGAGAAAAAAAGACATATAATTTTGAGCCAAAAACTCATCGAGATTTACTTGAATCTAAATGACTTTTAGATCAAGAAAGAGCAGTAAAAATCTCATGAGCAAGATTTCAAATTATGAGAGGGGAGTTTGCACAGCTTCAATTTGCTTTGATGAGTTGGGCGATTTCTAAATTGGTCGGAAAGTGATTCAATTTAACTCTCGTGCCCCAATTGGTTAAGAAAGAAGCACTGTATGCTACATGATACTTACCAAACGAGTCATCAAACATCTATAGAGTAAACCCAACACTAGAAGGCCAAGAGCAAGATCAACGAGAGGAAGATGATCTTTGGCTTATTTGAACTTCTGAAGTTCCTCTTATTGCTCAACATAGCTCAGAAATACTAGATGCTGAACAATTACCGCTAAGGTATGTAGGATATAGTAGTTGTTATCGTAGAGAAGCAGGTACTTATTGAAAAGATACCAAGGGTATGATAAGACTCCATCAGTTCGATAAGATAGAGATGGTGAGTTTTGTAGAGCCAGAAGATAGCAAAAAAGAACATGAAATGTTGCGTGAGATAGAAGAGGAAATCTTTACAGACCTAGGTTTACATTTTCAAAGAATTGATATCTGTACAGGGGACTTATGAGCACCTGCAGCTAAAAAGTATGACCTAGAAGCCTGGTTTCCAGGAGTAGGAAAATATGTTGAGATTACGAGCACTTCAAATACCACAGACTTTCAAACACGCAGAGCAAATATCAAAGTAAGGAACTGAACTGATAAGTACTTCGCTCATTCCCTAAATGGTACCGCTATAGCACTAGGAAGAGCACTAGCAGCAATTGTTGAACAGTATCAAACTGCTGAAGGTGATGTTATAGTTCCGGATGTCTTAAAAGGCTATGTTTCTTTTGAGAAGTTCTAATACCTGTTGATTTCTAAAAAGACTCATTGCTGAGTCTTTTTTTAATTATTTTACGATAATATCAGGTCTTGCATCAATCATACCAAAGATATACATTCATCGTTTGTATATTTACTACGAAGCGAGCTTCTTAGTATTCTTTATTCGAAATCAATTGATCATTGAAATCATGACTGATCTTACTATACCATAGATATCTTTTACTCATTTCCCAGCATGATTGCTTTCGAAATACTAGGACGACCGATCTATCGATACTGAATCTTTTATCTCATTACTTTTGTAGTGGGGTATGCATTTTTCGTCTTTTTTCCAAGATCATGATTTTTTACTAAGACAAAAGAAATTAGACAGCGTTTTCAATGACTGTATCATATTTTAAAAGACGATCTTGATGATATTTTCTTAGTAATTATCGTATGAGTAATGGCAGGAGGAAGATTTTGACACGTCTTTTTTTACGAGCGGCATTATTATTCACAAAATCTAATAGAGATTGTCAAAATAAACCAGGGGTGAATGAGTTTTGTAGGATGAGTGATTGGAGTAGTACTGGGATTGCTGTATCTATGGAGAAAGCATCGCCTCACCAAAGAAGAATTTATTCTCTTTTGAGACCTAGTCTTGTTGATTGTTCCTTTGTGAAGTTTGTTATGAAGAATAGGGAATGGTCTCAATCAAGAATTATATGGAAAATCTATTGAAACCTTAGCTTTGGCGTATCCAAGTGCAGCGCAATGAATTGAAAAATTGTGACTAGTAAGAATCTATGATAAAATCGATTCGATTGAAAGAATCGATATGAATACGATTCAAAGCATCTGAGAATGAGGAATATTATTATTATTAACTTGGTCGTTGTTTTTGATCTTTTATAGGAAAGATCCTTCTATAAAACCATGACTTATTGCTTGATGCTATTTGATAGGTTATGGAATATTGAGATTTTTCTTTGAATACTGAAAAGAACTTCCGTCATATGAAATGCGCTGAATATACAGTATAAGTCAAATTTTATCATTTGCTCTGTTTATCCTAGGTGTATTACTACTTGTGTTTAGATGAAGATGACAAGTCAAGTCATGAACTTAATTTTGACTTTATAACTTATTTTCCTATTATTTGTTTATTTTAGATTTATCGATGTTCATGAAAAATATTTTCATTTGATTGTTACTTGTGTTAATAGCAATGGTAGTTATCTCATTAGCAGTGGATGATAATAGTGTATGACCTGCTCCTGAAAGATATGACGCATATGTAAGTTATGATCAAATAGATGCATGTAACCAGTACGTTTGATTCATGGAATGCGTGGTCGAACGTATAGATAACGCAGAGGTGAGACGCATCTATAAGAATAATATTTACACTACAGTAAGAAACTGGGCAGAATTCGATTGAAACGATGAACTCTCTGAGATTTGCGATGACTCGTTACAGTCATTATGATCAGAAACTATTCTCCATAAGTATTGATGTACCATCGAAAGTAATGATGTTGCAATTAGAAATTTAGTTTTACCTGACGCACTTAAGGAGGTAGTATCAGTACCCGAAGAAGAAACTGAGCTAGCTACCTGAGCTCTTGCTGAAGAAATAGATGAAGCGCTCACTTGAGATATTGCACTCAGTACATGAATAAATAATGAAGAGATTCTAGATAACGAAGTGAAACAAGAGCAACCAGAAACGGAAAGAGAACCGGGAGTCATAGAAATCATCACGGTAGGAAGTGGGACATGAATTGATCTAGAACTTGAAAAACAAGGAGAAGAAGAAGCAAAAAAAGAGGCATTGATTGCATATACGAGGGTTCAAGTGCTCCAAAATAGGGTCTGATTCTTACGTATTAGAGAAAGAGCTACTACAAATAGCTTTGAAATAGGGAGACTATGAATAGGAAATGTTGTTGATGTAGTTGGTCAAGAAGGAACCCGATACCTCATTAGATATTGAAACGAATCATTAGGATGGGTATCTGGTAAATATGTAAGAAATATTGGATTGCCAGTAGAAGAAGCAGTATTAGAAGTACAATGAGAAACGATTAGTCTAGAGTAAGACATCCCAAAAAACGAATTGATCAATGATCAGTTCGTTTTTTTTATCTAGAGGAAATTCTAAACAATTTTTGTTTAGGCAAACTTCGCAATATCCTTGCTAGGAATTGTTTTTTTATTTGCTACGAAGCAAGCTTCTTGGTATTCTTTTTTCGAAATAACTGTATAGGAACTTTTTTCTATTTTTTCAGAACTCTTCATCTACTGGTCTTCTCGATCTTGTCCAATTCGAATAGGAGCGGCTCGATATCATTTTCAATAGATTTTTCACTCATCCCAAGTTTGACTGAGAGTGTTTTTAGTCAAACTGCAATATGGTTTGAAAGTTCAAGAATAGCTAAATAGCGTTTATGTAAGGGGGTAATTCATCATTTTTCTAGAGCAGTTCGTGTCCAAAATGATTCCCAAACTTCTTTAGACACAGTTCTTGATCAAGGAGTATGCACAATAAGATAATCATTGAGTTGATAACAGAAGTTAGCGATTTGCCTTGGTACTGCAGCGATATGATCTGCAATAGTTGTTAATAATGTGTCGCTATGATCAATATTGTGAATTTTTAAATATCTCTTTATGATCAGTTTTTTTTGTTCATATGAATAAGGTTCCATATGGAATTGATAGACGAATCTGTTCTTTAGCGGCTCAGAAAGAGATTCAAGTTTAGTGGTGGCTCAGATTAGTGTAAATGGATCAACAGGGAGTCTAATGTGATGACCATCAGGCATGAGCATATCCACACAATAATCTTCCATCGCTGTATACAATACTTCCTCAACTGGAGCCTTAAGTCTATGAATTTCATCAATAAACAACACATCTCATGGGGTAAGAAGATGGAGTAAGGAAACAAGCTCTGATGGTTTAGAAATCGCATATCCAGTAATGATCTTTATATTTGCCTTTGATAGTGACGCTGTGATTGTTGCAAGAGTAGTTTTTCAAAATCAACTTTTACCAGAAAATAATACATGCCCTAAAGGGTTTCATGATGCATTTCAACTTCTAATTGCGGTATCTAAGATAGTCTTAATATGTTCTTGTCCTACAAAATCATTAAAGTTTTGGGGCCTTATTGATAAAGTGCTCTCATCTGTATTCATATAAATGCTCACATGAGTGATAAAGAAAATTGAGTCTCTTGATTTATTCGCAATCTAAGTCAATGTTTGAGTCATCAACTAAAGCTCTGCATCCAAAAATCACTTCATTATCTTCAGAGCATTTTACTGCTTTTCGTTCGCAACTTGTTATTTCTTGACACTGACCTTTGATACTAAGTCCACTACATGAAGTCACATCTGGTGCTGGAGTAGGTTTTGTTGTAGTAAATTTATTCGAAACATCATCATTGCTACTATTGATAGTGATAGTAGCTTCTCATGAATCACCAGCTCACTGACCGATCTTTTCTGATTTGTAAAAAGGTCTTATATCAGAAATGTCGATTTGATAATATCGATCATAGACTTCTGTAAGCCTGATATTCCCATCAGAAACCACTCAATTAACAAGGTTGAACGTAGTAACTCATAAATAGGTTCAGTCGTCTTTATCTTCTTTATCATCTAACTGATAGACATCTCCATATCGAGTATATGCATTTTCAAATTGTAAGATGAGATTTGATTTCTCAAGTCTATAATAGCTTCCATCTATTTCCGCAAATATTTCTTCTACTTTCTCATCAAGAAATTCATCAGAGTTCAAGACTAGTACTCAGTCACCTACTGATCTTATTGAGATATTGTCACTTTCATCAAACAATCACACATTTGCGTTTAATTTTTCTAATAATGAATATTTTACGTAAAATCTATATAACAACAGAATCATTTCATATCTTGTAAGCGGTCTTTCGAGAGCGAATATGTTTTTCTCCTTGGTAAGCTCTAAATTTCTTGCTTCTAGGTAGTAATTGAGATACCATGGATCTCAAGCTTCATCTAAAGTTCATCTGTTAAACATTCTAATCACTACTGCGATTGCTTCAGCTTTAGTCAGAGACTGGGAAGGAAAGAAATCACCTTCAGCAGTACCTTTAAATATTCATAACTTGCAAGAATCAAAAATAAATGGCTTGAGTGTTTCATCAGCTCATTCAAGGTCATTAAACTGACACGAACTTGTGTTTGTTTTATCATATTTCATAACTTCCTGAGCAAATACACCAACGATTTTTGCAGCTTGTTCTCTTGTAAGTTCTTGATATGGCTTGAAAGTATCAACCGTCTTAAATTGGGTAAGTCCATTGTCATAAGAAAAGCGAAGAGCCTCGATAAATTCAGGACCAAACTCGCTTTCATTATCAGTGAGTAACACTCAGACATCTGATTGAGCAACAGCTGTTTGTGCAGCAAAGATCATAATCATACTCCAAATAATAGCTTTTTTCATGCTGTGAAATTAAGGCCAAAAGAATGTTCTATATATACGAATATTATTATGAAATCAAACAGAAATCGCTTTACTGTATATGATTTAGTGATATCGCGATTAAATTTCATATGGGATGCTATGATTATTAACCCTAATAATGAAGCGTTTACAAAATTCTCCTTCATCAAACAGAATCTTCTTTAGCTAGCTTATAAAGTAAGCTAGATACCTTGATCACCTAACTAATAATAGTGCTTTTCTCTTGCAAGAACGATTATAATAATTACCATTAGCATAATGAATGACGAAAAGTTACAACACTTGCTAGGCTTGGTTGTTGATCAATATATTGGAAAATGAGAACCGATTTGATCTAAATTTTTGAATTCGTTGGAAGATATTGAATATGCTCCAAGCACATTGAGAAAATACCTCAATGTACTTGAAAAAGAAGGGCTTTTGTATCAGCCATATAATAGTAGCTGAAGAGTTCCTACAGTCATGTGAATGTCTACGTATATGAACGCTCTGCTAAACTTATCAAAGGAGGAGATGGAGAATGATGAACAATTTGACCTAAATTATGCTAGAAAAGATCTAAGGTCAGTAGTAGAAATGCTCTGAAAGATTGTGGATTGAGCAGCGGTATGATTTTTGAAAGAAGATGAGTACTACGCATTGGGAATTCATAATTTGGTCAAAGAATCTTTGGTCTGAGATCACGAACTTTCTAGACATCTTATAAAGTTTGTTGAATCTAAGGAAGTAATAGAAAGTCTTGACGCAAAGATGATGAAGAGAGGTCAAGTATATTACACCATCTTGGAACAAGAAGAAAAAATGATATCAATTGTTTATACAAAACTTGAGATCAACGGCTTTGATTCTGTGTTGTGCATTATTTGACCTTCTAGGGCAGACCACAAGAAAAACATATCAATATTAAAGAAACTTCTTGAGCAAGCTTCAGGTTAATTTAGTCTTCATTCTTATACTATGTGATTAGAACACAATAATTCTTTTGAGCAGTTTGAAAATGATGAGATCAGTTCCTTGCTGAATTGACTTAAAGACTCTATTTCAAATAAAGAACAATGAACTGATACGTTTAATCAAGCTGATTTTAATATAATACAAAAACAGATTGAGGCGTTGAAAATTCAGGAACGCACATTAATCATTGAAAAATTGAAGGAATTAGAGAAAGAGTGAATGAGTAATGAAGATGTTAAAAACCTTCTAGATAAATTACATAATAATGTTCTGGACAAGAAATTTGAAAAAAATGCAGGAGAAAGTGATAATGCTAGAAATGAAAAAGTTTTAAGAAATAAGAGAATATCCTCGATCAAGATAGAAGATCAAGCTGTAACACTCTCAAGGTCTGTTGAGAAATTTCCAGAGCCTCTTAAGAGTCGATTAAGAAAAATCTTTAAGTTCTTGGTAGATAAAAGCGATCTGAATCAACCTGTTTTATAAAAATCGAACCTAATGTGAAAAGTATATAGTGCTTGATGAGTAGTGTATTATATTGATAAGGAGACAAATGCTCCTCAGTTTTTGGTTGTAAAAAGATTTGCTTTATCAAAGAAGATAGAACGAATAGCTCCGAAAGGAAAGATTCAAAGAGGTGAAACTCAGGAAAAAGCTGCGATAAGAGAGGTTTGAGAGGAAGCAGGACTAGATATTGATAAGCTCACCGCAAGAAAGAAATTGGATACTTTGTCTTTGAAACTTACGAATAATGATGGGAAGATCTGAATAGATAAAGATATTACCTACTTTTTGATAGAATACTCAGGAAATCCTGATCATGTGGATGTAATTGAAGGTGAGTGATTCACCGGAGCATATAAGCGAGCATGAATCAAAAATGTATTAAACTTAGTTACTTATAGGGACTTGAGAGAGTTATATAGAATTGCTTATTCTTCTATTTGAGATCTAAGTGTTAAAGATCAATTTTTATCTACTTTGTAGCAAATGGAAGCAATATTTCATGGACACTCTTTCGTAGAGCTGTTTTTCGAATGAAAAAGAATTTTGATTGATCCATTTATCATATGAAACCCAAAGTGTGATATAACTGAGCAGTACTATGACGATAAGCCAATTCAAGCTATCATAGTAACTCATGGTCATGATGATCATATCTGATCTACGCAATCACTTGCTCAAAAGCACGATTGTGAGGTTATCACAAGTTATGAATTATGAAAATATTTTGAGAACGTAGTATGAATTAAGAAAGTGAGTACTCACGGTATCGGTTGATTTGTGATGTATGATGGATTTGGTGTTTTATTTACCCAAGCACTTCATGGCGGTTGAATAACAGACTTTAGTCATTGATATACTACAGTGGCTGCGTGAGTTATTGTAAGTATTGCAGATCGTACCATCTATCATGCTGGAGACACTTGATTGTTCTGAGATATGAAGCTCATCTGAGAAAGAAATATTGATGTTGCATTTTTGCCAATCTGAGATAGATACACGATGTGAATTGAGGACGCGGTAACTGCTGCATCATGGATCAAAGCAAAATACTCTGTCCCTATCCATTATAACACGCGAGATAAAATCAAAGTTGAT
Organism: Candidatus Absconditabacterales bacterium; assembly: GCA_937958645.1. Lineage (GTDB taxonomy): Bacteria > Patescibacteriota > Gracilibacteria > Absconditabacterales > Absconditicoccaceae > JAHDCT01. Next base: position 16,152 of record CALGNI010000047.1, on the reverse strand, counting down.
GATTTGGAATTTGCTAGGCTCGTGATGCTATGAAATGAATCCGTACCAAAAGTACTGAGACCATGACAATGAATAGTCCTTGAATAGCAGTATATTTTTCTTATTTTGAGTTTATTAATTTTTGAGTAAACAAATTTATTTATTAGTATTGTCATGGAAAATACCTTACAAGAAGAAGCATTTGAAGTGAAATTTGAGGAAAAGAAGAAAAGACTTCGCATGAATATCATCGAGTTTATCATAGGACTCATTCTGTTGAGTTTTGCTTTCAACTATCTAAAAAACCACCCAGCAGAAAGAACATCTATGTTTGCATGAATAGAGGTTCTTTTCCAAAGAGCTGAAATTTTCATAAGTAATATTACTGGAGACAATTGAACTACATTGAAAGAAAAACATCAATTAGAAAAATATTATAAAGAATTGATCTCAACTATGGAAAATGGAAAGTGCGCTGATCTACAGACGATAGACTCAGCCAAAGAAAAATATAAGGCATTACTCTGAATTGATATTCAGACCTATAAAGAAAATATTCAAGTATATCAATGATATGCAGGCACCTATGCAGCAAAAATTAAGGAAAATTGTTCATAAGCAAGCTCTGAAATAGCTCATATTTCAAGAAACAATTAGATTTCATAAACTGATCAAAATGAATTGGTTTATTTCGAAGAAAGAATAACAAGAAGCTTGCTTCAACAGTATTCATTTAAGCTTCCTCGAAGAAATACTTTTAGATTCTTTAATTAGATATGAAGCCTATACACTTATATAATACCCTTACCAAGTCAAAAGAGCTATTTACTCCCATCAAAGAGTGAGCAGTATCCTTGTATTCTTGTGGTCCTACGGTGTATTGAGATCCTCATATCGGAAATATGAGAGCGTATATGTTTGTTGATCTTTTGAAAAAGGTATTGACAGAAGTAGGTTGATATTCAGTCAAGCATATCATGAATATCACTGATGTAGGACATCTTACTGATGACGGTGATCATGGTGAAGATAAGATGGAGAAAGGCGCAAGAAGAGAAAAAAAAACTGTCCGAGAAGTCGCAAGAGCTTACGAAGCAAATTTCAAAAAATATAGCAAAGAACTCAAAATATCAGCACCAAATGAATATACAAGAGCTACAGAATATATGACTGAACAAATCGCTATGATTCAAAGTCTAGTAGATAAATGATTTACCTATATTATTCCTTGAGATGGAATCTATATGGATACAAGAAAAATAGAAAATTATGGAAAATTAGCACAATTGGACTTTGAATGAATGAATTCAGAACACAGGGTAGATTGAGCAAAGATAGATTCATCTAAGAAAATTAACCTTTCGGACTTCGCATTGTGGAAGTTTAGTCCTTCCGATAGTGAAAGGGCAATGCAACGGGTTTTTGAGGGTGAGTTTTCTTGATCTTTGTTAGTCAAAGATGACTTTATTGCATCTAATTTTCTCCAAGAGAGCGAATATTCTAAACAGTTGAAAACTGCTACAATCAATGATCTAGGAGAAAGTGATAAAGGTAGTGTTTGATTTCCATGATGGCATATTGAGTGTAGTGCAATGGCTACTGCAGAACTTTGAACACACATCGATATTCATACTTGATGAGTTGATCATATCCCTGTTCATCATACTAATGAAATTGCACAAGCAGAATGTAGCTTGTGATGCAAGCAACGAGTAAATTGGTGGATGCATGGTCAGTTTCTCAATATCAACTGATCTAAAGTGAGTAAATCAAAGTGAGATGATCTGAGTATCCCATGAATTATTGAAAAGTGATTTGAACCTTTAGATTTGAGATATTTTTATTTCACAGGTCACTATAGAAGTTTCTTAGATTTTACCTGGGAAGCACTTACTGCTGCTCAAACTAGTAGAAAGAATCTTGTCAAAAAGCTCTCTAAACATCTCCCTGAGTCAATTGATATGAGTAAGATTAGTTGATGAGAACTCTATCAAGAGTTGATTTGACACCTCGCAGATGATTTGGATATTGTCTCTGTATTTTCACGTATCTATTCATGATTAGATTCGAAAGAATCATGTTTAGATATCTTATTGCTTGATTCTCAAGTATTACATTTATGATTGCTGGATGCTATAAATCAGCTCAAAACTAGTAGTTATCTCGATGCACCTGAAGCGATTCAAGCTCTTGCGCAGCAACGTATAGTAGCAAAAAACAAAAAAGACTACGAAGAAGCAGATCATTTGAGAGACGAAATAGCTGCTGCATGACGAGAACTTAAAGATACTGCTGATGGGTTTACGTTAAATCCATTATAGGAGCAGTGCCTAAATTATTTCTTTTCCTTAATTAGCGAATCAAAAGAAACATACTGATTAGGAAATTGATAATCATTAGTCTTATTAGAGAGTTTTGTTAGTTTTTCTCTATATGAGAAGCTTGCGTTTAATCATTTGGGAAAGGTAAGAGTTCAATTTCATGCATGAACAGATCAAGTACGATCAATCTCATGAGTTAATGTTCATGAAACTTCTCCACCATATTTTTCCTTTCATCGATCTCATTCTATGAGATAATTTCTTGAATCTCAGCTACTTGCTTGAATCCAAATTTTTTCATTAATAAAGTTTAACGCAGCTATATTTGTTACTCAATTTGTTTGCATTCTTATATCTAAAGTATTATTTCAACTTGTATAGATAGTGCCATCTGGGTCTTCCATTTTACGGTTACTTATCGAGTCCTTGGCGATGATTTTGTGAAAAAATCAAACTTGGAGATAATCAAGCACCTTCGAATCATCTACCCTAATTCGTCTTTTTAGTTGAGTATTGACTAGTGAAAACCATAAATCAAGTTCTGCTATAGAATTTCATGATTTCTTTGTTTTTATTTCATCTACGAAAAGATAATGTGATGCGTTTTTCAAATCACTAAAGAGATAGATCTTTCCTTCAAACTCATAGTTTGATTCATTATTGTCTGGACTCAAGTCGATACTTCCTTTTATGTCCATCTTATGCATTTGATCACTTGATGTTGTAATTTGATTCGTCTCAAAAATATCAAGCTTAAGTGTTACTGTTGAACCTGATCAAAACAATGAAGTAGTTTCTGAAAATAAGCTAGGGTCAAAACTAACTGCCATATGATACTCGCTATTTGTTTGCAAGAACTCACTATTTTGAACAAGAGAAACATGTTCAATTAGTGGATGATGAGGATAATCCTTTTGTACTGTTCAGAAAATTCAACTAAGCGGAGAGCTAGGTGTAACTCAACATCATGCAAGGAAGAGGGTCCCTCAAAGTGCAAAACTCCATAAGATAATAAATTTGTTAATCATGACGATACAATAAAGAATAAGACACTTAATGATTCCAGATGAAGCAAGCTTCCTGGTATTCATTCTCAGAAATATATACTTTTCTTAATACCTTTTAAATGGAAAAAGTAGTGAATTTTTGGTAAATAGCAAGAAACTATTTATATGATATTGACTTTGTATGAAATCCTTTTTCTTAAGAAGACTAAGACTTGTGATGTATACTAATTCAGATATAGTATCAGTATCTTACTTTTATGACCATCTATGACTTGGCTAGAAATTATTATCATTGTTACTTGAGTAGTGTTTATTATATTTTCTTTTGATCTTTATCAAAGAAAAAAATTCACCTTGCTTCATTTTCTGGTGTTTGCTTGAGGAAGCTTATCTATACTTTTATTTACACGATTCCCATGAGCATTAGATACATTCGGTTGATTGTTTGGATTAGCTAGATGAGCTGATTTAATAGTATATTTGTCAATTATATTCTTGTGACATGGATATATCCAATTGATAAATTCATTTACAAAACACGCTACGAATTTGACTAGTGTGATTTCTAAGCAAGCCATAAAGGTTGTTAAACATCAGATGAGAGCTAGTCACTGATCGATTTGATTTCTCATAAGAGCCTACAATGAGGAGAAGAGTATTGAAAAAGTGATTGAATCAATCATCACTGCATGATATACATTTATAGTAATCTGCGATGACGGATCTACTGATTTGACTTGAACGCTTGTAAAACAAAGTATTTCTAAGTATAGCAACAGTGATATATCCATTATACTCCTTGAACATAGCCTCAATAGAGGTCCGGGCTCTGCAAATAAAACACTTTTTTGATGTATCAAGGAATACAAAGCACTCCTTACTCTTGATCGACGAGTTACGTATGACGCTGATGGACAAATGGATATTGGTGATATGAAGAGTTTTGAAGTCCATATGAATAATGATGTAGATGTGCTCTTGTGATCTAGAACTATTCAGTGAGGGAGTATGCATGGTGTACCATTTTTAAGGAAACAGATACTTAGATTGTCTAGGGTGTTTACTTATATCTTTACAGGAAGGTATTTTAGTGATCCTCACAATGGATATAGAATGATTCGTACAGAGATTTTGGAGCATGTTGCTATTCATTCAGATACTATGACGTATGCCTCTGAACTCTTAGAGGAATTTATAAGACTAGACGCTCGTATTACGGAAATTCCTGTAAGCATTACCTATACTGAGGAAACCCTATCAAAAGGACAAAAAAACACAAACTCTCTCAAGATTGTTTCGGAATTGATGTATAGATGGTGGTTTTATAAATAATAACCCATGGCAAAAATAAGTATAGTTATGCCAGTATATAATACAGAAAAATTTGTAGCTGAAGCGATTGAATCAATTTTATCGCAGACTTTTCAAGATTTTGAATTTATTATTATTGATGATGGAAGTACTGATTGATCTTGGGGGGTAATTCAGAAATACGCGAATAAGGACAACAGAATCATTGCTAGGAAAAACAAAACTAATATATGAATATCAGCAACAAGAAACGACATGATTGATGTGTGTACAAGTAACTATATTGTCTGTCAGGATAGCGATGATGTGTCTCTTCCTGAAAGATTAGCGTTGAGCATTGAATATCTTGAAAAGAATCCTGAATGTTGAGTAGTTGCATGAGATGTTTTGGTAATTGATGATGAATGAAAGCAGTTATGAAAAAGAAGCTATTCAAGGATGATTAAAAACACTATCCTAAAAAAATCACCTATAGCCCAGTTAGCAAGTATGTTTCGCAAAGATGTGTTTGAAGAAGTAGGAAAATACTCAGAAGAATTATCCGTTGCAGAAGACTATGATCTCTGGTGTAGAATGTATGCCGCATGATATACCATCAACAATCTCTGAATCCCTTTAGCTAAGATGAGACTAAGGACTGGGCAAACAAAATCTAACAAGATCAAAGAAGTGATTCAATCAACTTTATTAGTTCAATCAAGAGCAGTGAATCTTTATTGACTCAAGCCCAGCGCATCAGACATTCTTTACCAAACTCTCCTTAAAGTGCTTGCTTGGATGCCAAATAGCGTAATTTATTGGATTTTTACGAAGTTTTTTATGATTTCTACACAGAGCTAATTTCTGCATCAATTCTTTTACGATTATTTGCATCTTGGAAAGAGAAAAACTCATCAACACGATCTTTGTACTGACTTTCCATTTTAAAGTTATTAGTAATGATTGTTTGAAGTGCATTCATGGTTTGATGAACAGAAGTAGTCACTGGTCAAAATAATTTTCTAAAAGGAATATTAAGCGTTCAGGAATAATGGTATGGTTCAAATTGATAATACACTGAAGGCTTGTGAAAATATCATATATCAAACAGAATACTTGAAAAATCTGTAATTAACGCATCGCAGTTTCTTATCATATAAGCAATATCGTTCTCCCTCTCTTGAAGATTTGTAATGATAGTAATATATTTGTTTGAATTGCTAAACAGGTCTTTGTATTTATAGAATTTTTGATGAATCACATACTTGATCGTAATGTTATATTTCTCTAGCATATTCTGAAGCGGAGGATGATTGAGAAACTCGTTAATCTTTTTATAATACTTAGTCTTCATAAATTGCTGACTATCCAACTCCCCAATGTTTATTCTCCATGTTGGCATAAACAAGATAGTCTTTGAAGATCTTGTTGTGTTTATATCAGCAGGAATATCTAGTCTTGCTAATCAGCATACTTTGAGTTCCTTATCATATCATGACCATTTCTTTATGAATTCCTTTTCTTGTTCTGAACAACAAATAAAAAGGTCAAATTCTGTATTACTCTTTCTCAGGGTGGGAATTTCAGCATTGATAATTCAATGCTGAAGGAAGATAAGCTTAGTGAAAGGTTTTAGGATTCTTTTAAACCAAACTCAGGTAGCATTAAAGTAAAATGGCTCAGTGTCATAGCTAAATATTAGCTTATTTGCGTGGATAAAATACCATAGATGGAGAAAACTATACTTTTTTACACAAGTACCAGGAAAAGTTCTTTGTTTTCCTTCAAATTGATTTAGGTAGACACAACAAATATCCTTACGATGCTCAAGGGTATACAAATATTGAAAGTAGGCATTATCTATTCAGTATTTTCTATCCTCAAAAAATCGTATTTCTTTTTTGGATAAAAAGAAAAAAGGCTTAAAAATTATGCTAAAAATCGCTAGCAGCATTTGACTTAACAAGGCTTTTCCTTTTTCCTTTCGTAAATACATTCAAACATCTGAAATGTAAAATTTCTGTTTTTCATTAACCCCCAATACTAGTGGAGATGAGTTTTTATATGATCTGTTTTGAAAATAATAGCACTCGTAAGGATGTTGTGCACAATCAAGGTAACAACTGAAGCAAAAGCTGCTCATAGCAATCCTCCACGAGGGATAAACATAAGATTGAGAAGGGCATTCATCAGTCATATTAGGAGAACTATGTGTTGTTCTTTAATTTGTCTTCCTGTAAGCATTAAATATCCACCATTAGCTCCATGTAAGTTGTTAATAAACCGTCATATGCTCAATAATTGTACAATTATCGATCATGCAACAAACTCCTCACCAAATAATCCTAATATCTCCTTTGCGAAGATAACAAACACAAGTACTATAGGCGTGGAAAGCATAGTGACCGATCTCACAAAGAATTTTAATAACTTTTGCACTCCAGCTATATTTTTTGACCAGTATTGCTCACTAAGTATTGGTGCTAAAATACTATGCATTAGCAGCCCTGGCATAAGCACAAGCGACGAAAGTCAAATTGCAACTGAGTATATTCATACTTGATCCGTATCAGTAAACCATCACAGCATGAGAATATCTGTATACGAAATTATAAGAGCACCAAGACCAGTAACCAACATCGGTAAACTTCTTTTAAGTAAGTCATACTCTTGTATTACCTTTATGTTTTTTATATACCCTTTATGTTTGAGGATAATAAGACTACAGAGCAATCAAATAAGAATACTAGCTATGTATGACCAAACGGGTATTAACAGTCACTCTAAACTAAATCGATAAGCCAATCGCAATCACAAAAGAATAACTCATGGTACAAGAATTTTATCCACGAGTTCTCACTCAAATATTTCCTTCGTAGCAATCAAGAATTTTTTATTAAATGCCAATCGTATTAGGGGAACAAGTACTACAGCTAATCCTTGGAATGCAATACTGAGTCTTGGTTCTGTAAAGATCATTTCAGCAATCCATGAACTACTAACAAACAATCCGATGCTTAACACCAATCACCAAGACAGAGAGATTTTTATACTCGATGCATATAAAGCATGTGGAGTGTAGTCTTGATTAATCTGGTTCTGACCTAAAAGGCTAGGAAGTGCAGATCATAGTCCCAGTAATCATGCTGTAGTAAGAATATAACTTGTACTCATAACAAGTGAATAAATTCCCATTGACTCAGCACCAAACCAACGTGAAATTCCTAACGTAATCAAAAGTGAAAAAGGTAAAGAGAGAATCTTAAATACAAACACCAATCATGATCACTTCGTCAGCTCATTAATATCTTTGTCATTGAGCATTTGATCGATATGCGGTTGGAGAACAGAAAATTTACGGAGCGAAGTAACGATTCGATGAGTTATTTTTTCAAATCCTATGTTTTTCTTATTCATTTCATCTTATAAACTGCTTAAACAGTGAACCTTTTTCTTTGAAGCTAGTCCAACAGCTGAAACTAGGAGATCAGCAACTAAGTAGAGCAATTTTTCAACTTTTTGTATGTTTCTTAGCAAAATCTACTCAATCTTTCATAGATCTTGTCTCAAGAATAGTACAAGAAGAGCTCACTCACTCCTTAATATATTGACCAGTATCGGGAAATAATATCAAATTTTTGATCCCATATCTCTCAATACGTTCGATTACTCATGAATGATCATACTCTCAATCAATACCTCAATATAATAGGGTATCAATCTCATCCTTAAAGGTGTCTAAAGCAGCTATTGTTGCAGGTGGTGCAGTTGCAATAGCGTCATTGTATCGGTTGATTCATCAATATGTTCATACAAATTCTACTCTATGTTCAAGTCATGTAAACGAATTCATCACTGGTATAAAATGCTTTATATCAATTCACATAATATCACAGATTCATACAATACTGCAAATATTATGTTTGTTATGTTCTCATAAGAGTTTCATATGTTCATCTTTAGCAACTATCTTATCTTTTATCGTAAAATTTCAAGTAGTATACTGATAATCCCCCTTTGCTCAATAAATAATCGAATTCTTTATTAGCTCCTTATATCCTAAACGGAGAAACTCTTCTTGAGCTTGATGTCATAGCAATGAGATCTTTGAGTGAGAAATGAGTCTACTTTTAGATCTAACATACTCTTCATATCCTCAATGTTCTTTAGTATGAACTGAAGATAAAGTACTAAATATTCAGACATCTACAACAAATCCTTTCAAAGACTCTATCATAAAACTCGACATTTCATATACGACATACTCAGGAGGGTTATCAAAATCTATACAGTCCAATACAGGCTTACCAACATTTCCCACCAATTCAACGTTCTTTTTTGCATCAAGCAAAGTAAGATAGGCAAAGGTTGATATGGTTGATTTACCTTTCGTTCAGGTAATCCCAATTATCTTGCCTTTGTAGTGATCAAAGAAATACTGGGTCTGCGAAGTTAATTTTTTGGCAATCTCTTGAAACTCAGAAGTCTTCGCTAGTTTTGTTTCTAAGATAGTATCAGTGATTCCTGGGGATCTTCGAATCTCATCAAAATCAACTAATGTGTCATAGCAGTTTATTCACAGATTTGCTTGAGAACCTTTAGGAATTTCAAGAGTCTCTTTTTCATCCAAAATGGTTATTTCTTCTGGAGAAATATTGAGTTTTTTTGTGAGAAAGGTGTATGTTGACTTTCCTTCAAGTCAAAATCAGAGGATTGCTATATTCATAGTATTCTTATAGGAATTTATGATATAATTTCATCTATAAATCTATATAATTAAATTACTTATTATCTAATAAATCAATCGTGATATGAGTTTTTGATAGTGGCATGGGAGGGCTTATTACCCTTTCGTATCTCCAAGAGCAGTTGCCTGACTATGATTATCTGTATCTTTGAGATACAGCTAATTTACCCTATGGAGATAAAGATCCTGATTTTATTAAGCAGCGCACATTCCAGAGTTTACACTGGATGTTTGAACAATGATGCTCAATCATTATCTTAGCATGTAATACAGCAAGTGCACATGCAATTAGATCTCGACAGCTTATGTATCCAGAGAAAAAAGTACTCTCTATTACTATTCCATGAGTTGAGAAAATAGTAGATTCTTGATATAAGAAACCTTTGTTATTGGCAACTAAATCAACAGTTGAGAGTAAAATTTATCAAAGTGTACTTGACTGATTTGAGAGTTACAATGGGGAGGACTTTAGGTCTTATGCATGAATATGACTTGTAAAATGCATCGAGAATAATGCATCAGAATGAGAAATTATCATATGCCTAGACAGCATATGAATCAACATTCAATGACATGATTGTATAGTGTTGTGATGCACTCATTATCCTATGATTTTAAAAGAACTAGAAATATTTATTTGAGATCTCCCTGTCATTGATTCATGATATGAGTCAGCCTATAAGCTTAAGCTATACCTTCAACATCATCCAGAAATCATTGTTCAACAGAAAAAAAATCCCATCACAAAGTATTTTGTGACAGGATACAGTAATTATTGACTTGATGAAGAACTCATTATCATACCAACTTCTTAGCCAAAGCATTCTTCTTCAATTCTTTTTCATATTTTTTCATAAGTTTACTTTCTTTCTCAGCTTTCTTTGTGAGTTTTTTCGATTCACTTTTATAGCTAGATAAACGATCTGAAACGATAGCCAGAAGATCTTGTTCTGTGTCAATATGATGCTCTAAAGTATCTAGGGTAAGTTCTTGTTCATGATATACTTTTTCATGATCAAGAGCTTTTTTTGTTCTTGCCTTGTCTTGAAGGGTTTCTGCACTACGTTCGTTCTCTTTTAGTTGAATTTCAGACTTTTTCAATTCATGTTCAAGCTCTGTAATAATTTTCTTTTGAGCAATAAGTCATGATTCTAACTGTGACTTATCTTTTTCAAGATAGGTGATCATCGAGTTTTTTACTTGAGCTTCTGATTGAGCTCATCGTTGTGCTCATTGGTGAGCTAGATACAAGTGCAGTTTTCTTCGTTGCTTGATTTGTTCTTGTTGAGCTGTGACTTTTTCTTTCAAGACACTGTTTCATTTTTCAGCATTCTTTTGAGCTGACTGTGTTATCTTTTTTTCAGTTTCTGCTCGCTTAGCTACTGAGCTTAAAGCTAATGACTTATTGGTTTTTAGTTTCTTGATCTGGGTATGGAGTTTTGTATGAGCTGATACTTGTTTTTTATTGATACGGTTTAGGAGTTTTAGATGCAAGGCTTGTTCTTTATTTAATAGTATTGCATCATATTCACGGTTGATATGCTCTTGAACAAGCATGTTCTTCAACTTTATGTCCTTAGCCCATCATAAAAATAAAGCAAAATCGTCAGAGAGTCTTTCAATAGTTGCTTCTGATAAAGCAGAATACGCTTTATATTCTGTACTAATAAGTGATTGAGCTCACTTTGCATCGCTATAAGGAGGTTTTATCTTCGTTTCAATAGCTTTAGATGACGCATTATATGTTTTTCTCAATGTTGCAAGTGTCTTACTATGACTCTTTTGCTCTTTTTTTTCTTTGCTTGCTTGCTTTGCAGTTTCTTTTTCATTAATGGTTAACCATTTTTCTACTTCCTTTAGCCATTGTTCACTTCATGTATCAAAGGTAGCACGGTTAGTAGATATCTTAGATTCCAATCCTTCAACGTTTTTTCTCAATTCATTGATAGTTTTTTGATGAGCAGGTATTTTAATTTTTATGATATCATTGATTTGTGTCTGACTCAGGGTGTTCTTGTGTGATTTTGCTTTGGTGACTTTTCTCTCTAGTTCTAGCAAGAGATAATAAAGTTTTTTTTGGTGCGTTACGATATCAAACTTCGCAGTTATAAGATCATCTATGGATTCATGATTCTTTGCTCTCCATTCTTTTATTTTCTTATTTGATTGGTATGTTGAGGTAGGCTTGATCGTAACATAGGCTATCAGATCCTTTAATGACTTAGTGGTTCATTTTATAGTGGTTGAAAGTGTTCATAATTCCTCTTGAGCGACCTTAAGTTGAGCTGCAGTAAGCTTGATTTTATTCTTTCCTTTCCATTTTTCATCGATATATTCGTTAGCTACTGAAGTCTTTAGAGCATTTTTGTATGTCTTAAGCATCTCTTGTACTTGTCATGATCAGTGTTCTAGACTAGATTCATGATCCAAAGAGTGCAGGATAAGATCAAGCGATGACTTAATTTCCTTTAGTTTGGTGGTAGGTACCTTAGCCTTTTTTAGGGCTGAGATGGTTTTACTTATCGCAGACTTTAGTTCGTCTTGAAAGAGTTCAAGCGAAAAGTGATCATGTACCATATCTCGTACATCATCATTTGATCCAACAAAAGGAAGGTGTCTCATTGTCTTCTTAGCAACACCAGTCAAAGGATCAGTAAACCCCTTTGCTGCCTTGCTGGTAGAGTTCATTACAGATTTACCTGTGTTGAGTGTGCTTGTACCTAAATTTGAAAGTCCTTTAGAGATTGATTCGAATACCATGGGAACAAAAGTAATAAATTGATCAAACAATACTGAATCCATAAAAAAAATGCACAGCAAGTAGGGCAGAATAAGCCTGTTTGCTGTAGCATTTCATTAATTCGTGTTATAGTACTTGTCTTACAGAGTTCTTGTGGTTTCGTATAGTTGGTAAAATAGACAAGTTGGGTGAATTGGGCAAGTTAGACAAGTTGGATGAATTAATTGCTTAAAGCTAGAACTGAAAGGAGAAAGATTGTAGATGCAAATAATAAATCTATAAGAAAGATCCTTGGTATGCTTAGTCAAAATATTTCTATGGTTCGATAATCTCCGGCGTAGTATCTATCTTTGGCATAATACCAAGTTTAAGTTTTACCAATTCTCGATTTTGCCATACTTGCTGGAGAACACCAAAAGCTGTGGTAGTAGCGATATACAGTCAAACACCAGCTGGCATTTGTCGAACAAATCCACCAATCATGAAGACCATGAAATAGTTCATATATCCCATCATCTTACTCATATCAGGCATTCATTCTTGTGCTCACATCCCAGGGATACTTGGTGCAGCTTGTTTTCCTTTGATAGCAGTCATCATTTGCATCTGACCAAACATCAATGCAGCAGCTATCACCGTCAAAAGAATATTGTTCGGTGTGAGAAGATCAATTCCGAAGAAGTTGGTCTGAAGGGCAGTAAGATCAACATTGAGTCCTGTCAAGAAGCTATAAGGATCAGTTTCCATTCTTCACTCTGCGATATCTTTTACGGTATAGAACAACCCGAGGAACACGGGAATCTGGATCACCATTGTCATACATCCTTTGAGAGGATTGTTCCCAGGAGTCTTCCACATCTTCATCATTTCTTCAGACATACGTTGTGGATCATCAGCGTACTTATCCTGTATCTCTTTCATCTTTGGCTGCATATCTTTCATACCAGCACCCATATTCATAGCTTTTGCAGAATTTTTGATCAGAAGCAGTCTTACAAACAGCGTAAGTAAGATAATTGCCCATCACAAGTTACCACCAAGTGCAGCAAGCAACAACAACAATAGGTTGAAAATCGGTCTCTTTACTATCTCTACCCACAATATCATCAAAGGATTCATTCGTTTATCTGAAAACTAAATACAGCAAAGGTAGTGATATAAGCCTTTATGGCAAAGGGTAGTAGCGAGTTAGTATTGACAAATTTGCATATAAAATTATAATATTTCTGCTTTAATTACTCAACACATAGAATGGAACTAACTAGAGAGGAGATTTATTCTTCTACTAACTTAGAGCGTAACAAAGAATTTTGATGAAAAGTAGCTAGTCAAATTAGCTTAGCCCTAGAATGAGATTGATCTTATTTGCTACCTTTTTCAGTTGTAAAAAATAGTAACAGTGAAGAAAAAGTACGTACACCAAATTGATTAAAAAAGTACATGAATAAAAATAATGAATCTGCCTTTATTAGATGATCAGCAAGTTGAGATGAGAAATCAATAATTTGAATACTGAAGAGCATCACTTGTTCAGATTTTAGTGAATATGAAAAAATCTGCTCATCTATAATTACTAGCTGATTGAATGAATTTACAAAAAACTACGTACTAAACTATGATAACATAAAAGATTATAAATGAATTAGTTCATTGATGATTGCTCCAAAATTAAATGCTAATTCGAGAAATTGATTATTGTGATCAATAGTCGGACATCCCAATATGAGAAATAAATTTATTGTCTCATTCTATGATTGAGCGCTTGAATACCTAACTGATGAAAATTGAAAGATAATACACATCAATGATACAAGTTTATTTAGCGAATTTTCAGATACAAACGAACATCTTCAAGATATACTGAGAATGAAGCATAAAACAGATGAAGTGGGATACATAAAAAATAAAATTTCTCAAACTGAATTTTGAATCATATCATCAACAAAAGAAGCAAGTAAACTAAATGAATCTATGAAGTACTTTGAATTCTCTTGAAAACCACTTACTGCATGATCTCTCGTTTCTCTTCAGCAAAGAGAGTTTAGAGAATATGATGATTATCAATATGCCAATGACAGTTACAAATTTAATAGTTTTTGAAAATTTCCTGAAATTGATAATAAAATACATGCAGAAAATTTACGAGAGGAACAAGAATTAGAGAAGCTTAATGAGCCATTTATCTTTAGTTTAGGGGACGACACTAGATTTACTTCATCTATACATAATTGCAAAGAATACACACTAGATTTCATATGTAAGATTATTAACTCTAAAAATTTAAAGGCGTTTGAATTTCTTAGACGAGATTGAACTGAATTAAATTTTAACAATTGATCACTATGACATTGAAGTTACAGATTTCACAATAAGTGATTACCGATAAAAACTATATACTAAAAAACCCTGCAATAAACAGGATTCTTTAGACACGTTTAGAACTAATATTATTTATCCTTCTTTCTTCTCAGTCGAAGCAGCAATAATCTCTGCAGCACCTGATTTGTACATGAAGAATTGTTCTGGTACATCATCCATCTCTCCGTTTACGAGTTTTTCAAATAGATCGATAGTTTCTTCTAGTTCACAGAAACAACCAGGAGTCCCGGTAAATTGTTCTGCAACATGGAATGGTTGCGAGAATGCTTTTTCTATTTTTCTTGCTCTATATACAGCCATTTTATCTTCGTGTGAAAGTTCTTCCATACCAAGAATGGCAATAATATCTTGGAGCTCTTTATATCTTTGGAGGATTTCTTGTGTAGCTTTTGCTACTTTATAATGTCTTTCTCCTACCACATCAGCTGAAAGAATGGTAGAGGTACTATCCAATGGATCTACAGCAGGGTAGATACCTTTAGCAGCAATATTTCTTGCTAATACAATCGTAGAATCAAGATGGGCAAAGGTATTAGCCGGAGCAGGATCAGTAAGATCATCCGCAGGAACATATACCGCTTGGAAAGAAGTAATAGAACCCTTATTTGTAGAAGTAATACGTTCTTGTAGCGTACCCATTTCAGAACTTAGAGTAGGTTGGTATCATACAGCAGAAGGAATACGTCCTAGCAACGCTGATACTTCAGCACCAGCCTGGGTAAACCTAAAGATATTATCAATAAAGCACAATACGTCTTTTCCTTCTTCATCTCTAAAGTACTCAGCCATAGTAAGTGCAGAAAGAGCAACTCTCGCTCTTGGTCCTGGTGGTTCATTCATTTGACCAAACACCATCGCTGTCTTATCCATCACTCAAGCTTCAAGCATTTCGTGATACAGATCATTCCCTTCACGAGTTCTTTCTCATACACCCGCAAACACCGATACTCCGTCATGAGCCTTAGCGATATTATTGATCAATTCTTGAATCGTTACAGTTTTCCCTACTCAGGCACCACCAAACAATCATACTTTCCCTCACTTTAGTACTGGGGCAAGAAGATCAACTACTTTGATCCCCGTTACCAATACTTCAGGACTTGTACTTAGATCAACGAAAGCCGGAGCTTTTCTATGAATAGGTCGTTGGTCTGTCCCTTTGATCGGGGGAGTATTATCAATCGTTTCACCTAGTACATTGAAAATATGACCAAGTACTTCTGGACCTACAGGAACCTTAATTGGTTGCCCTGTTCCTGTTACTTCTTGTCCTCTACGGATACCATCAGTGGAACCCATCGCAATTCCTCTTACATATCCATCTTCCAACTGCTGGAGCACTTCAATAGTAAGTTCGTCTCCACTTGAGTTTTTACCTTCAACCTTAACTGCGTCATAAATATTTGGGATACTATCATCAAATTTCATATCGATAACAATACCTCTAATCGAACTAATTTTTCCTTTCATATAATCTGTAATCAAATAAAAATACAATATCCTTTATATAGGAAGATTGCTAATGGATTCAACATAAAGTTGAGGATTATTTGACGAATCAAGACTTTTTGGGTGCATAAGCCAATTCGGTTCATCGTCATCCGATTTCATACGTGAGAACTGATGCTTCCTTAGATTCTGCTCTACCTTCTTGATCAAATTACATAAACTGACTTTCTCATATCACCT
>CALGNI010000046.1 GCA_937958645.1 Candidatus Absconditabacterales bacterium | reverse complement strand
CTAGGTGATATGAGAAAGTCAGTTTATGTAATTTGATCAAGAAGGTAGAGCAGAATCTAAGGAAGCATCAGTTCTCACGTATGAAATCGGATGACGATGAACCGAATTGGCTTATGCACCCAAAAAGTCTTGATTCGTCATCTTGCAATGATAATTGACATACTTAGTATAATATTGATTACATAACTAAATAAACAAATAAAATGTCAGAACAAAGTAAAAGCTTATTGGGTGTATATGTAAAAACAGTCGTTGAGAATGATTTGTATAACATATACAGAATTACAGAAGCTACTATTAATTCAATATATCATTACTTTAAGAGGAAAAAGCTGCAAACTACCTCAAAAGAAATGATAAAAAGCTTGCAAGAGTATAAAATACCAGGGATTACAACAAACGAAAAAAAACTTTTAATCGACTTGCTTTCAGGAAAAGAAATGCGAAAAGTAAGTCGTCCTCTAATTCCTCAAGAATTGGTAAGTCTTAAGTTGATGATAGAAAGAAGATCAAAAAATCATAGTGAAAAATCTATGCTACTGAAACTACTAGAGGAAAAAATAAAAAAAAGAAAAGGGAAGAAAGTTATGTATTGAAACTTCAAAGCCCTGTAGAAAATCCTATCAAAAACATACTTAATCGATGATTAGCGCTAGTGAGATTCAGGAAAATCCTGATCTCACTTTTTTTTAAAAGTATATAGGAAATCCTAAGTTGTTAGTTGGACCAGTATTTGCAAATGCCAATTACTCAAGAGATGCTTTGTTACATACATATAAATAGTCAGTTTGCTGATACCTAAATTCTTGTTCTCATACTGAGTTTCTAGATTTCAGTATATCTCAAAATCACGTAGTGACTAGTTTATTCAAAAAATCTCTTGCAATTAATAACTTATTGTCTAATATACATTAAGCCTGGTTGGCATTTTTATCCCTCACCAGTCTTCTCATGAACTATACCTCAACACTCAAGCAATTAGTTGATCTAGAAGATGCAGCGTTTATTGATACTGATGCATCAATGCACAAAGCAACTCAGGAAAACGGAGAATTTCAAGAAGCACTCTTGTGATCTGATATTGATCACATTGTAGATGAAGCAGCTGATGCCGTGACCAACACACTGATTGCTACATTCAGAGTAATTTGAGAAGTTCCAGAGGAAAAAGATTTTTTTTCCTCAAAAGATATTGTAAATACAACAATTAGCTATGCTAGATTAAATGATGCACTTCAGACCTACCGCGGTATTTATACAAGGAACACAAAATCAATCACCAAGGAAGAGGTCTTAGAAAAGACAAGAGACTGTGTAGCTTGAATATTGAATCAAGTAAATCAGATCGACCCCAGCGTAACGGTTGCATCACTTGTAGAACATAGTCTAGGAAAGATAACACAAAGAATGGCAACCTATAAGCCACAGATTGACCTAAAAGACATCATCACATCATATGATTTCAAGTGAGTTGACTTCAAGGATATCAGCCCATTGCTTGCAAATCCAGAATACGCAGACTATATCGACAAACAATTTAAATTCCGAACTAGGGATGCTGATGTGATTGTATGACTTGATGCTAGAGGATTTCTTTGGAGAAATATAGCAACAGACACAGGAAAGCCGTTCGTGATGATGAGAAAACCTGGGAAATTACCATGAGAGCTAATTAGCACAGATTATGAAAAAGAATATTGAATTGATACTCTGTGTTTGCAAAAAAATGCAATTAAACCCTGACAAAAGGTTGCAATTATTGATGATGCTCTTGCAACATCTGGAACGGCTGGTGCTGCCTGAAAAAATATCGAAGCAGCTTGAGGAATTGTTGAATGATACTACTTCCTCATGGAATTGTTGGGATTACAATGACGTGAAAAGCTTTCATCACGCGTGAAAAGCATGGTAAAATTCTAAGTCCGCCTCTTTATCCTTCTTATTATTCTCATGAATGATCTCATTAAGAAACTAGAAGCATATAGCGCAGATAAGAATCCTGAAACAAAAGCAAAACTACAAGACATTAAAGATCAGTTAACGGCTATATTTGATGAAGAAGTAGCATCTATTAGCACATCAAAAGCACTAAGTCCAAATGAACTAAAAAACACACAGAATGTAAGCGAAGAAGTCTGAGCATTGGTAGAGATAACAAACAATATACTCTTAAATACCTCAAATGGAAACTATTGCACCATCAAACAAAAAGTAATCACTGCAGCTCGAAGAAAACAACATCCTTGAAAAAAGTTTGAGTATACACGGTTGGATACAATGGAAAGAGTCTTTAGACTAACATGATGGAAAGTAACATATGATAAACCGTGCTATGACGAAAATTTCGACGCATACTTCAAATTCTCAGCTAAATAATCTTTTATCTTACTTATTTATGCTCATGAATTCACTCCTCCACTCACAAGACATTCTCCTTGTAGCAGCACCAGATACTATCGATAAAGCCAATGCTGTCAAAAAAGATCTAGTCTGACTACTAGATATAGACGTTCAAACATACACGATGCCTTATGAGAAGTTTGCTGACACATCGTGGAATACGGAATTTAAAGAAGAAGAATTTAAAGACCTGGTAAGTGGGAAACAAGTATGGGTATATGCAGATTGTTTTAGTGATTATAAGGGCGCTGATCTAAACAGTAAATATATGTTCTATCAACATATCATCGAAACTGCAAAAGACAATAGGGCTGAATCAGTGAATATTATCTATCCTAGCTTTCCTTACGCAAGATCAGATAAAAATCAAAATGTCTGATCTAAGAAAAAATCAAAAAAAGTACCCACCATGGCAAAGAAAGTGATGAGAGATGCAAGCGATGGATTTACAAAAAACCTTATTACCTTAGATATCCATAATCCAGCCATCCTTTGAATGGGAAATGATTCACGTCTGAAGAAAACTAACCTTGAGTATCGACGACTCATGGAATATGCAATGAGAGACTTAGATAAAAGTAACGTCGAAATCGGATCCACTGATCTAGGAGGTACAACAAAAATCAAAGAGAGCGCAAATGATCAATGATTAAATAACTACGCAGCAGACAAAAATAGGGATAAAACAATACCAAATAGTGTAAAAGAAGTAATGATCATTCCATGATTCGCCAAGATCAAAGATAAAGATATTATCATCTATGATGATATGATCGATACTGGTGGAACAATTTGCCAAGTCATCGATAAAATTCACGCTTATTGACCAAGATCTATTAGAATAGTAGCATCTCACGGGATGTTTAATGCATCTGCCGTACCGAAACTCAAAGAATATATAGAGAAAGGCATCGTCTCAGAAATTATCGTCTCAGATTCTATCACCAGAAAAAATCTACCAGATTGGATAACCGTACTTCCTACTTATACACTGTACGCGAACACGATCGCATCATTGCTACAAGGTACGTGAGTAGATAGAAATGGAGCGGGAGAATTTTTAGCTCAAGCAGCATAACCATGAAAAACAAGAACATCATAATCTTTACCGATATAGGTGATGATATTGACGATAGTCTAGCACTCACCTACCTCCTTACCAAAACAGAACATGAAATACTTGGTATCGTCACTCGAGGTCCACCAGAAGAAAAGTTAAAAACACTTCATGAATTGTTGGATGTACTAGAGGTGAATGAAAAACCTCTGATTGTCTCAGGTAGTGAATCTGCTGATAAAAAGATTGATACATCCTTACTACAGCCCATTATAGATTTGCTGCCAAGTGAATACGAGATACTATCGCTTGGACCTATGACTGATATTTCAAGTTTCATAAACGCTACTACACATCCTCCTACGAAGATATATTCACAAGGAACCGTTTTTAGTGACTGAACACCTAGTGATGCTTGCTACAATTATAAAAATGACATGGAAGCAGCAAATCACATCTTCAATCAAGATATTCCCCATAGTTGGGTAGATAAAGACTTGAGCTATCAGTATGGAATAAGCGAGTCTAGCTTTCACGATTTCAGCAAACTATGAGCAGCTCAACATCACCTGTATCAAGAAGCTCTGTATCGAAAAGAGAGATTCAAGAAAATGAATCCATCGAAGTATACCGAGATTTACAAAGATTCATCTATTCTTTCGCATCCTTATGATTTACTTACAGCTATTGCTTTGGATAAGGATCTAGATGCATGAAGGGTAAATAAGGTTGACTTGCCAGATGAACTATTGAATGTGATATAAAACGTACATATCGTTAAGCACTTGAATACTATATTGACATATATATTAATAAGTAAATTAAAAACATAAATAATATGAATGAAACAACGATCATTAACACAAAAAAAGGAATTCCTATCGGTGACTCTTTCTGCCTTGGAATTGAATTTAAAAGTAGGCCCTGGATACTAGAAAACGTACATTTCGATCAATTTGTAAATGTATGGAAAGGAGGCAAAAACAATATACTGCCGGGTTACTACTCCGATGACACAGAACACAGTATAGGAGTTACTGAAGCGTTATTAGATGAAAGAGAATTTACTGAAGAACTCTTGTTAGAGAAATTTAAAAATGAATACGAAACTGATCTAAAAGCTAAGGGCCATCATAGAGATGGACATGGTTCTATAGAAAAATGGTATCTTGGACTGGAAACAATTGAAGAGATCAGAAGAAAGCAAGCCTCACGTGAAGATCCAGGAAACGCACCAGTCATGAGAGCTGTACCTATTGCATTTGCCCCTGTACAGGATCAAAAAAGATATTCGGATATAAATGCCAACGCAACTCATCCTCATCGACTAGCAAGAGCTGGAAGTTATCTAACAGTACTGTGTGCAAGGCACTTACTCAACGGTAATCCAAAAGAAAATCTCATCAAAACTCTACTGAGTAGTGATATTGATCCTGCAATCAGATTAGAAGTCTCTACTATATTTAGAATGCCAAGTCCGAATGAGCTTACTCACTCTGATTACTTATTTCTCCATGGAAAACAGCCGTTACCTCATATTTCATGGGATGACAACATCTATGGAATGCCATGTGCTTGTTTCAAAACAGCGTTGAATGTTGTATATGTACTGCATCATGCAAACAATGCATTTGAAGCACTGAAATATAGTGCTAGAATGGGTGGTGACGTAGATTCACTAGCTGCTGTGTGCACTGGAATAGCTTCTGGTGCCTATGGCCTTGATTCCTTACCTAAATTTATGCTAGACCAAACTGAAGGACTAGAAAGAATGGAAACACTAGGAACAAAGATCTACGAAAAATTCCATAGGGAAACTTCTGTAGAGCAAAATCTGTAAATTATCTTTTGAAGTAAAACCCAATAATTTTTATTGGGTTTTCTTTTATCAAAAAACATCGTCGAACTACTCGACAACACTACCCTACTTTTTCTGACACAAGCATGTAACTACTGTTAACTGAACAAACTAAAAAGTCAAGAGATTAGGTACAAAATGAGTTTTACAACGGTACGTTACAGGTCAATTTTATCTTCTTTTTCACATCATGGTTGATACACTAAAAAAAGTGGAACATCAGGAAACATGAGATGTAAGATTTGTTAGCGCTTTGCAGGAGAAATTTGGAGCAGATCTGTGATATGAAGATCCAAGAGAAAGCAGAGAACTCATCAACAAGATCAGAGAATTTTACCTAGCAACAAAAGAATGACACCGTGATCAGACGAGACTTACCTGAGAAGGTTACTTCACCGGTCATGTTATACCAGTAGCGTATATTACCAGCTGATTCGAAAACTCTACAATTCGAGATGTGATTGTTTGATTGGGTCATGATTTCGTTGAAGATCATAGAGAACTAAGCTATACACAAGCACTGGATAAGATAGAGTTCATCTTTGGTCCAAACAAACGATGAAAAATGTTGAAACAGAGAATATCAAACTTAACTAAATTTGATCTAGAAGACTATCTTCCAGAAACTATTGAAGAGAAAATATCTCAGATAACTTGAGAAGAAAAAATCAACTTCCCCATCATCACTAAAGAAGAATTTGAAAACTTGAATGATATCGAAAAACAAAACTTTCTTCAAAAATATAAAAAAGAACTAGGATTATTTAGAGGAAAAAAGTACTTTGCTACCCTAGCTGAAGCACAAGAATGAGATGTTAGAGTCAAAACATGAGATAGTATACACAACTTATGATCATGTCATACACTAGAAGCTCGTAAGATCAGAAAGACAATATCAGAGAAAGAAAAGTATCTCTTACCGATACTAGAAAACAAGTGAATGAAAGAAGAGAAAGAAGCTCTAATACTATCCCTGAATACAGCTTGGCGCAAATTACAGCAAAAAACATCTTCAGATGAAATCAAAAAAGTCCTTGAAACTGATCACAAAACCATGATAGCATCTAGAAAAAATGAGGTTCTTGCGGTTTTGGCTGCTTAGAAAATGGTAATAAAATAGTCACTTTGTGATTTTGATACTTACTGAAAACAAGGAATTCAACAAGAGCACAAGATTTTAGTGAATAGCAAATTGAATATTTATATGTATGCAGAATAAGTATTCTTCAGTAAACATCATTCATAATACTGATCTCACCTACCAACTTAAAATTTCCTATATACTAAAAACTTGGCAGAAATACTCTACCAAGTTTTTTATAAGAATCACGATGCTTATTGTACAAAATACAAATTACCTCTTGCAATTTCAAAAAAAAATACTAGTATGCGATTAATAGATAGATCGGCTTACGAAATATCTATGCTATATGGGATGCATTCTATCACAGAAACTATGACTACGAACACCCCATACCAATTCTAAGGTCAACTATCTGCTATTATTTTTTTACACGCTACTTATTGTATATTTTACAACTAACTATTATAAAATGAATAATATTGCTCATATTGCCGTGGATTTTCAAAATGATTTCGTAGCAGAAAACGGTGCTCTCAGTGTAACCGCAGAAGAACTGTGATGAATCATTCGTCAAATAATCGATGAATGCAAAAAAAATGCAATAAAGAACCTAGCGACAAAAGATTGGCATCCTCGTAATCACCTGTCATTTGCTTCAAGTAAATGAGAAGAACCTAGATACGAAGATGGGTCTCGACCAGATCACTGCCTAGCATGAAAACGGTGATCAGAATTACATCGAAGCATAAATCATTCAGTAGATAAAGTAATTCACAAGTGAATGAACAAAAACAAAGAAGAATATAGCGGTTTCGCTACAGGAGCACTAAACGCTGCTCTCAAAGAATACGGAGTTACATCATTACTGATCACATGAGTCGCTACGGACTATTGCGTATCAGCAACAGCATTGGATGCGAGAAAACTATGATATGAAGTAACAGTAGTATCAGATGCAGTTAAAGCTGTAGATGAAGAACAATGAGAAGCCAAGATTGATGAAATGAAAGCAGCATGAATTGTTTTTAAACACTCATCAGAAGTTCTTGAGAATCTAAAGAAAATTGCCGTTTAGTTATTGTGACAAATACAATAGCGTGCCAATCAGATACGCTTTTTGGCACAGGCACATTATTGCGCAAACTTAAATCTATAGATCTGAAGAAAGTTAGGTAAAAAGTATAAAAAATCAGTCTTGGTTATATATTTTTTACCTGCATCTTATTGTATATTTTACACCATCAATGCAACATCATGAATACTCCTCAATACTCTCCAGAACAATTCTTTGCACAAGCAAGAGGTGAAGCTGAAATAACAACACTTCTCAATACCGACGCTTACAAACTATACATGATGGACTTCATCTTAGCCAATGAACAATACAAAGATCTGAACGTAAATCGAGAAATGAAGATCAGAACTCAAGGAATCAGAACAGCTGATGTTATTCCACTGGAAGCACTCAAACAACAACTAGAAATGACAAAAAATATGCCATGAGCATCTGAAGAAGATATTTCTTATCTCAGGGCACTCAAAAAATCCAACTGAGAACAATTACTCAAGGAAGAAACGCTAGAATACCTAAAAACCATGAAACTCCCTGACTACACCATATGAATTGATGAAACCAATAACTATACCCTCAGCTTCGAATGACCACGACCAAGCTCAATGATGCGAGAAATCTACGGATTAAAAATCATCAATAGCAGCTACATGTACCATTACATCAAAAAAGCAAACCTTAGCAATGAAGAATTTACCAGCATCATCAATGAAACAAAGCAGAGACTCTATGATGATATAGCTCAATTCAAAACTCAACCTGATCTAAAATTCATGGAATTTGGAACCAGAAGAGCGATGAGCACCGACTATCATAGAATGATCTTTGATATCCTAAAAGCCGAACTCCCTGAGCAATGCATCTGAACAAGTAACGTACTGTTTTGAAAAGAAAAATGAATCAATCCACTTGGAACTAATGCTCATGAATTACGCATGATCCCTGTAGCACTCCATGATAATCCACAAGATATCATCAATCAAATGTATGAAGTTGATAGACAACGAGCGAAACACTTCCCTGACTTTGCAACCTTATTACCAGATACTTATGGATCGAAATTCTACTTTGATCATTGTCCTGAAGATATCATCAATACACACACTTGAACAAGAATTGATTCAAAGGATCCGAGTGAAGCGTTACCAGAGTACCTAGAATTCCTAAAAAAACACTGAATAGATCCTATGACAAAAAAAGCAATACCTAGCGATGGAGAAAACGCAAGATCTAGCACCAATACTTTCTCAGAGTTTGGCGAAAAATTCGGATCTCAAGGGTTTGGAATATGAACGAGCTTATCCAATAATACAAAAGGAAGTCGACCTAGAGAAACTGAACCCTTTGGACCATTCTGATCGTTCTCGGTCGTTATCAAACCAAAAGAAGTACAAAGACCAGATGGGTCGCGAATGGCATGCGTAAAACTAACCGACAATCCCAATAAGATCTTCTGATACGATGAAGAAAGAAATCAGCATATCAAAGAAGTATTTGGTGAAGAAGGAATGACGAAACAAGCAGTCTTGGTGTAATCTTACACAGATAAACTCTTATTTTACTCTTTATACCCAAACCATGGAAACTCTCAAAGCAACAGACAGAAATCTAGATTACCAAGCAATAGAAGAAACCTTGGTAGATCAAATCAAAGACTACGTCACTAAAGAAGCACATTCAGAAGCATGCATTGTTTGAGTGAGCTGATGAATAGATTCGGCAGTTGTGTCTACTCTCGCAGCAAAAACATGACTCAAAACAGTATTATTGACCATGCCGATCGACCAAGCAATTGATCAAGTCACCCGCGGCGATAAACATATCGCTGAATTACAAAATAAATATCCAAATATCATTCACCACAATATCGATTTGACCGACACCTATCACTCACTAAAAGCAAAACTCAAAGAAACCTGACTTTCTGATGATGACTTATATATGGCACTAGTAAATACTAGATCAAGATTGAGAATGGTAACATTATATTGAATGGCTCCAGGAAATAATTGAATCGTAATCTGAACATGAAATAAAGTTGAAGACTACGGAATCAAATTCTTCACCAAATACGGAGATGGTTGAGTAGACTATAGTCCTATCGGAGAATTGGTCAAATCTGAGGTATACAAACTATGAGCTCACATGGATGTAATCCAAGAAATACTGGAAGCAAGACCTACTGATTGACTTCATCCAGATGGAGCCACAGATGAAGATCAATTAGGTGCAACATATGATGAACTAGAATGGGCTATGGAACAACACGATGACCTCATCTCAGAGATAGCAACTAACTGAGTGATGTATAATGATCCTATCGTAACCAAGGACTTCTTAGCATCATTTACAGGTAGAAAGCACGAAGTCATGGATATCTATCTCACAAGATACTTCCAAGGAGAACACAAGATGAAGATGCCACCGGTAGCTACTTTACCTGGATTATAATCAACAAGCTTTATCAATAACCCTCTCCCCATGACTCTCAAATACCATCTCCTCCTAGATCAAGACTACGGAAATCAAGAAAAGAAGACCAAACTTGATGGAATCAATACTATTGTAAAAGATAATCTTGCTAAAATACTCCTTGTCGAGAGCCCGGAAGAAGCAGATATCTTACTTGTCTGATGAGGCGATGGTTTCATGATCGAGATGATAAAAAAATACAAGGATCTAGATAAAATATATTTTGGTATCAATGCGGGTACGGTATGATTTATCTTGAATCATATGAACACACCAGACCTACCAAAGACGCTTGAAGGGCTCAATATCATTGATGTTCCCATTATCAATACCAAAACTACAACTCACGACAATGGAGTACATGATAACTTCTTTATCAATGACCTCTTGATTGGAGTGTATTGAGGAAACTTCCATTGCTTCGAATTAACTTCAAAGACCCAATGAAAACTGATCGATATATTTTGCTCAGAAGCACTCATCAATACTCCATTATGATCTACGTGACAAGCTCTGAATGGCGACTTACCTCTCATGGATATGAAAAGTAAGTTATTGGGGGTTACCTGCGCTCGACCAAAATGATTCAAATGGGGATATCTCAAACCTGAAGAAATCACCATCACAGACACGAGATGAAGAGATCCTCGAAAAGTAGCTCATGATGGGAAAAATCCAGACAATATGATAGATAATGTGAAAGAAGTAACCATCTATCCACCAGAAAGATATGCAAAGATCGCCTTCAAGCATGATGAAGATTATCATGATAGAAGAATCCTATTAGCCCAAGAATCATTGTGAAATGTAATTCTTTGAAAAAACTGATGAGTCATAAACTAGAACATGTCAACAATAAGACCTATGTTTTAAAACGAAAAAAGTTATATTGTCACTATCAATCCATAAGAAAGAAAATAATTTATATCTTACGTATCCCATGAACTCTCTTGATAAACAAATGCTTCCACTATTGGACAACATATGAGAAGAAGTCATGGATATTTATACTTCCTGAGACTTTGAAGCCAAGAAAAAAAGCGATAATTCACCTCTAACCAGAGCAGATCTGGCATCACACATCATGTTAAATGAAGGTCTCCCAACAATAATTGATGCGCCAATCTTATCTGAAGAAGGACCTCCAATTGAACAAAAAATAAAAGAAAAACTATGATCATACTGGTTGGTCGATCCAATAGATGGAACCAAAAGCTTTATGTATAAAAGCGGAAATTTCTGTATATGCGTAGCGTTTATGGTAAATCACAGACCTGTATATAGTGCGATTTATGATCCTAAAAATAAGATTTTCTACAGTGCTAAACAAGATAAATGAAGCATAAAGCGACAAAAAGGAAAACGAGAAAAACTTAAAACTGGAGCTGCTCAAACTAATCCTTATCGCTTCATCAATAGCGAACCAAAAGCATACCAAAAAACTACCGAGCAACTTCAATCTCTCCACTCAACAGTGCAACAAAAAAGAGTCTTTAGTGCACTCAAATTCTGTCTTATGGCAGAAGATGAATGAGAATTATTTGCACAAAACCGTAGCACACACCATCGAGATACCGCAGCCGGAGAACTTATCGCGAGAGAATCTTGATTGTTAGTAAACTCTACTCATGAATGACTGATCACTGAAGGAATAAATTACAATACTCCAACCACTCTCAACAATTCATTTATGGTCCATAAACCTTGAGCTGTTTCAGAAAAGATTATGGAAGCGTTTTTACTCAAGCCCACGAGATTGAATTAATTTTTTTGATTTTATCTTATTCTAATATATACAGCAACATTTATTACCTCACTCTTCTCTTATGAATACTATTCTAATCAACTCTGCCACCGTAGATAGTAACCTACAAAAACTGATACACAAGCAAGGATCTCATGGATCTCTAGATCTTAAAGTAAGTAATAAACAATGATATTTCTGTGAACTAAGCAAAAAGAAAATTATTGAAACTCTTTGTGAACAATCATGAGCAAAATTACATTGAATCAGCTTCGTAGATCATCAGCAATTACAAAAAAATATCGCAAGCTCTCTCATGGACACGCTAGTATCATACTCTTGAGATTTTACCAACAGCACCAACATCGATAAAGCCATTAAGATAAAATGTTATGAAAGGTCTATTGCTTTTCAAATTGCAATGTATCACAGATGACTAGCATCAGAAAATACAGAAGAAATCGCAAGATGGCGTAATGAGCTTTCAGTATACACTTGATTTGATCCTGATGGTTCCATCATAAATCTCTACCTATCGGACGAAAACATCAAGAAACAAAGCCTAGAGTATTTTTCTTGACTACGTAAAGCCGATAATCCGGGAGCAGTGGATCTAATTCTAAGTGACTCCTGAGCTAAAGATCATATTCTTGTATGAACCAGAAAGGAATATCCACGTTGATCAGCGTGGGTGTGATGATATATCGACAAACAAGATGCAGTTATTGGATCATCATTAGGATTATCTAAAGAACAAGCCAGCATCATTAGTGCAATCAGGGAGTGATTCGAAGAAACCTCTTGACTCAAAGTATCAGATGAAATCATTGCGCAAAAGATCAATTATAAAAAAGAAGAAATTTGAGGAAATACATTAATAACCTGAACGATAAGGGCTTACAAATTATGAGTGGCAATCGATCAAGAACCAATACTGTACATAGAAGATCCGCAATCACCTGACTTCAATCCTTGAGACACCCGCGGACCTGCCGCAACGATCGCCCGAAAATGAGTAGTACTCACTGGTTCACCAAGTCCAGAAGGATCTAGTGATCTAGAAAAAACAGAATGGATAACGAATGAGCAGCTGACTAAAGTCCAATGGGCCATGAAACATCATGGGAAGTTTGTGTAGAAGTTTGTGTAGACATAATTGACTTTTTTATGTATTTAAGTATAGTTGTACTTAACTTATAAGCTTGATATACACAATGAGTCCTAAAACAGTGATTTGTTAGACGTTGTTCAATTTTTCATCAAAACATTATGATAAACTACATCATCAATCCATGAAGGCATATTGCGGTTTCAAAACCACTAGTAGATGTTTGGAAAAGAATCTTTAATAAGAGCAAAGATGAACTAATTACTCTTCTTGATACATCTGGAAATGAGGTAAGCTTCAAAAATCCAAAAAAACTAATCATTCCCATAACATCAGCAAATCACAGCAATACAAGAAGAAATCCTATTAGATGAGAAAGAAGAATCGAGTCACTAATAAATGTAGCAAACTCGGAAGATATACCGATCTTTCCTTATTTGATTGAAGAAAGGTGAAAAATGGAAAATTTTTCAGAGTATACCATTATGTCTACAAACATTGCTATGGCAAACGAAGGAAACTATGAATTATTAACTCCAGAAAACAGTCTCATCCTATGTTCAAATCCTGAACTTATACCTTTATATCAAGAACTGGGTTATACAGTAATAGATGCATTATCACCACAAATACAATGACAAGATAATAAATTATTTTCATGGCAAATCTTAAATAACACTCTGGAAAAATATAGCAAATCTCCTGAAATCGCTCTTGAATATGCTAAATCTCATCTACACCAGTGATCATATAACATGTACAAGAAATACAACTTCTTCGAACATAGCTTAAAGCTATATGAAGATAATATACTGAATGAGGATTGAAACTTTGACAATACTGTTAGAGATTATAGGATTTATGAAGAATCATTTCAAACTGCCTCACCTAGAAAATATGAGGCGATAAAAAAATATATAAGAAAAGGAGTATTAGTCGATATATGATGCGCTTGATGATGACTTATTGCATGTGCCGCACAAGATCCTAAACTTAACTGAAGCACATTTATCTGAGTAGAAATGTCTAGGACATTGTATGAAGTCGCAAAAAATAATATGAAAAAAATTGACTACCCTCATACACATATTTATCATGGGAATGGAGTAGATGAATTATTTATACAAGATAGTTCAGTTGACACTATCACAAGCATTTCAACGACACATGAAGTAATCTCATACTGAGAACAAAACGCATTGAAAATATTCGCAAATAACATTCATAGAAAACTTACTCCAAAGTGAGTATGGATAAATATGGATGTAGTGTGACCTAATGATAAAAACAAACAAGTCATTGCAGAATTAGATACACAAGATTGATTACCATTCGATGAATCTGCTTATTATGCCGCTGTTGATTTATACAACTCATGAATAAAAAGCGCATTTTCTGATATTGAAAAACAAGAAGTTAAACAAGTTTTTTCCGATTATCTAGCAACCTTAAGTACTTTCTGAAGATTATTCGTTTTCCAAAAATCATTCATTAAAACTCATGGAGATGCTTGATACAAGTTCGATGTCTTAGATTACAACACCTGAACAGTTCTCATAAGAAACCAAGATCTATACGAGTTTATGCCAAAAGTTGACTACCTGAAAAATCGATTTGATGAATGTAATGAAGCATTTTGTACGATGTCTTGCAACGATCGAAAAGAATTTTGAAAAGAGCATTGATTTGAAACTGAAGTAATACCTGATCGTAATCAATGGATTTATGAAAATAGATATTGAAAGATAAATCCAAATACGAAAAAACAAAGATTTTCAATATACGAAGATAACAATTGAAAAAGGTGAAAACAATTAACTTTTGAACCAACCAATGTAAAAGTCATTCTTAAGAAGATTCCAGAAAGGATAATTGGATAATTATTTAAGGCTACCATATATTACATCACACTAGAGTAAAGTAGTAATTAAAGCACTACACTCGCAGTGATTTTTATTTTACTCATTAAATGTATGCTATATCACAAAACTCCCCTACAGACTAATATCCCCTACCTTCGATCTATGCAACGCCGTCAAGATTCATCCCAAGGCAAATTGAGAGCCAAGCCAATGAGCTATAGATCTGATGTAGGTTCATGATCATACATGTAATTCTACCTCCAAGACTGGAAAGTCATAAGAAAGAATGGTAAATCAGAGTAATTGCATCTCTGTTTCCATGAAAATTGGATTTCCCTCCCTTGCGTATTCATAGAGTTTCTTCCCTCTGATCTTTCTTGCAGAAAATGGTGTTAATGGTCGTCTTGATCGTCAAATTTTTGCTTCTAATGTTTTTTCAATCTCTTGCAATGTCGGCGCCGTGAGGGATTCCAAAGCAAGTTGCTTAAAGTCTTTTCGATAATCCATATCTCGAGTGTCGGAGGTTTTAGAAAAATCTATGCTTGCCTGATACACCTTATCCATTCAAACATAATGTCTAATGCGTTTGGTATCTTTACCGATCGCGACGATCATGAGTCCTGTGGCCATGGGATCAAGCGTTCATGCATGTCCTATTTTAGTTTTTCTTGGATAGAGTTTTTTGATCTTATGAATCAGATCATAGCTTGTAAAGCCTTTAGGTTTGGAGATATATAAAATCATAGCACGCTTATTATTCGATAAATCAAAGGTCTTTCAGAGGTTCCAATTTGTCATAGATAAAGTAATACCATGATTCTTGAGGGGATGAGATCACTATCACATCCTTATCATCTTTTGCTTGCAAGGAAAGAATATCATCTTGTGTGTCTGCCAAGATTCTCTCTCTATTCCTTAGTCTAATTACCCGTTCACCATCATACACCACTCCATTTTCATGTCATAGATAATACTCTGCCCACTCACTATCTAGAAAAGGTCTTTCAAAATTTTTGATAAAGGCGATTTCTTCAGCTGCATCGTTGATCTCAGTCTGAATTTCCTCTATCGCTACTTCCATATTCTGTTTATTTAAATATGCTTGCACTCCATATAACACAAAAAATAAGGTAAGAAAAAAGATAATATACCTTCGATACATAGTCACTCTAATAAACCTATGGAAACGCATTCCAATGCTAGTATTGTAAAAAAACTATTCTCGCATAATAAACTTATCTTGCACTCCATGATACCAAGAAATTACTTTCAAAATATCTCATTTTTTTACTCCTGCATCTTGCATTCGATCTAAATGTCCTTGTTGATCCAGTTGACGCCAAAATCGCATTTCTGCTTGTTCATTTCATCGTGGGACAACATTAGCTAAGTATGATACTTGCGCTCTATTTACCTCCCGCACTTTTTTCTTCTTGTTTTCATTCTCTTCAGGAAGATATCCCTTATCCAACAATTCATCTAACGTAGTGTCTGTAATATTATTTACTGAATCGATATGCTCTTGCTCAATAGTCACCGCTTCATAGTCAACAGTACTTATTAATCATTGATTATCTACTACTCATATCATACTATCCAATCGATTATCAACTCAGATGCGAGTAACCGCCGAGATTGGATAACTTAAAGAAGTAGCATCAAATCAAGGTGCTTTCAACCCCAATCATTTCAAAGATTCACGCAAGTGACTGTTCCAACCTTCATTGTATTCCTGAATAATATCATCATCTCATAGCATATCTATCTTATTTACGATCCAGTACAGAGCCTTAGAAAATATTGTTGATCATTGGTCATCAGTGAGCTCCATTACTACCAATTCTTCCTTGTGTACGAGATTGATCTTTGCTCAAGGATACTTATCCAAGACATAGGTATATAATTCATTATATAAGATATCAAAATCGTTTCGTCCTTGTTCAAATTTTTGAGCATCAATCATAAAGCATAAAGCACGACTCTTGAGGATATGTCTAAGAAACTCACTCCCTAGGCCTTTTCCATCACTTGCTCATTCTATCAGTCCTGGAATATCTATCAACACAAAACTTTTTGATTTGTGTCCTACCACACCCACATTGGGGATTAAGGTGGTAAAATGATATTCAGCAGTTTTTGCTTTCACATTTGATACAGCATTAATCAAACTAGATTTCCCTACACTTGGCATTCATACCAGAGCCACATCAGCAAGCAACTGGAGCTCTAAAGTTATATCCAAGGTATGACCTGGTTCACCATGCAAAGCCATCTCTGGGTACTGCACTTGAGGTGTGACGAACTGCATATTTCCAACTCATCATTTTCATCACTTCACCAGGAGTAACTGCTCTCATTCTTTAGTAATTTGTCCAACTATTCTTCATGTCTTTGTTTGTCTAATAAGCGTTCACAAAGGAACCATGAGAGTAAGATCTTCAGCGTCTTTCCCATACTGTTCTTTATTTCAGCCTTTCTCTCCAGGTTTAGCCCTATACATCAAATTATATCTATACTTCATTAAGGTTCGCTCATTTGAAGTTCCTTGAAGATAGATCGATCAACCATTTCCTCCATTTCCTCCAGCTGGTCCCCCAAAAGGAACATGCTTTTCACGTCTACCAGAAATTAATCAATCTCCTCCAGATCAAGACTTCACCGTTATATTTACTTCATCAAAAAATTTCATAACAGATAATAGTAACTAAGAATGTACTCTATATGTATTTTAGGGTGAAAATACATATAAAATAGAGATATTCATTTTGTTTCTGAAGATTTTATGAAAATTCTTATTCTTTGCATCAGCGATTCTGACAAGCATTTTGCACAAGCAATCTGAGAATATAAGAAGAGACTTGGAAAACAAGTGAGCATTCAGAACATCAAACCTGTTAAATACTGAACTCATCAGCAGATTATCGAAAAAGAAACAAATCTACTTCTGTGAAAAATTGAAGCATTAAAGAAGAAATGAAAAAAAATCATTCTCTTAAGTAAAGAATGAACATCGTTTACCTCACATGAATACAAAAAAATGCTCATATGAACTCATGATATTGTGTGTATCCTTTGAGGTCCTTACTGACTTGATGAGAAAAGATTGGAACCATATTTATATAAGAAGATTTCATTTGGTAAGCATACGATGCCCCATGGCCTAGCAAAACTCGTTCTCATAGAGCAAGTATATAGATCCACTATGATGGACCAATGAAGATCTTATCATTACTAAGGAGGCAGCTAAATCTATATTATTGTATTTTTCAACACTCATTGAGTTTTTCTTTGAATAAGGCTATTTGTTCATCATATCCCAATACCAATGTTGCTTTGGTATGATCTGGAAGGTCTTTATACTGGATAAGTCATTTACGCAAAGTAAGTTTATTGATGCTTTCTTCTAAAGAAACTGTATTTGCACAATGCGCAAATCATTGGGTCCTTTCATGAAGAACTCTTTGTGCTGTCATAAAATATGCTGCTCATATCATGACCAATATAAGTACAGAAGTAGTGATGTCTGAGAGAAAACGTTTTAACATTTTTTGTTTTATACAGACTAAAGGAGAAAGACAATAGCTTAATGTATCAATATTATACATAATTTTATAACTTTGTCAAACTTTTAGTGACTAATAATAACTTTTTCTAAGAAGATTGTTTCTATTAAGCGATTTTCATGCCAGCAAACTAATAATTTTTCATGCCATCCTGGATCATTTTTTCTACTTGTTGCTCGATATTTAGTGGTGTTTGCTTGCGCAAAATGCGTCTCAATGCATATAAGATGAAAACACTTTGAAGTCCCATATACACAAACATCACAGAAAATCTAAATTGACCCGAAAGTGGTAGACGCAAAATAAAGTACATATTTACGATCGTGGAGAGAATTGTAGTTCAGATCCAGATAATAAAATCTTGTTTTTGGAGCAAGATATCAAGACGCAGCTGACTAGACAAGAAGATAAGAAGACTATTGAAAAGACTTCGAGCTATTCATAAGATTACAATTCGATAAATATTGGCTCCAAATCATTGGATAATACTGAGATAAATTCAGAAATTCAGTAAAACAAAAGCAACAGCCCTTTGCAGTTGGTGAGAAAATCAGATCTCTCTTAACAAAAGATAATTTACAAAAAAAGCAGACAATCAAAACCAAAAAATCACTTGTATCATCCATCAACCAGGTCATGAGAATCATACCACGAACAAATACAGCTGTATCACTACCAAAACGATATTCATAAAACTCATCGAGAAGCTCGTTCTTTTATCTAATCCATTCAAAAATGATTGTGCAGTTACTACTGCCTCGCCTATAAAAGGAACACGTCTTCCCAAAACACGCTTCCCCTGCAAGATTTCTTCCGCTAAGTGTTCTTCATCAAGCACCACATCATCTTTGATCTGATCATAGTACCAGCCAACTCCATAGATAATTACATATAAAGCCATCAGATACACTTGAGCAAGGACCACTGCAGAATGCAAGTCATCTCTTCACCAAAGATAAATCAAAATAATGACAGAGATGTTGAACATGATAAAGAATAAGTATTTCGTAAGAGAATCGACTTTTTTTCCCAAGGCCGACATCAAAAAAACTATACTCGAGTAAATTGCCATAGTTAACACTATAAAAGCCATCACATAATGAATAAAGTAGTATCGATCACTAAACCTAAATAATTGGATTCATAACAAGACTAAGGTAACATAATAACCAACATGGAAGATCTTCTTCCCATCATGGAAATCATACAGATAAGATCATCATCGCAAGATAATATGGATTCATAGAAGCCAAAAAAGCTGCTGAGAACCTAGATTCGCATAAATGTCAATAAGTCCCCATCATCAAAGCACTATCAAACTTCGAGCAATCACTAAGGCATTTTTTGTGATGAAATCATGGAATCATTCTAAAGTGAATGTTGATTGGTTCATCTGCAGAACTCCTTCCGGTTCTCAACTCTCTCATTTTTCTCCTCATAGCAAAAGCACAATCATCATGATCAATGGCACTAAACCTAGCCACCAAACGCCGATTGCAGCGAAATAAAGAATGAAGATTATATGGATAAGAAAAAAAAGAATTCACATATGAGGGAATCAAAAATAAGGTATCACCATGAATCTACTTGTCTTGCGCAATAATGCAATTTGCGGTATACACTATACATTGACATATTTTAAATTCGATTTACTCTTGCAAAATTCGATTCCCTCAGTATACATGCTACTAATTGCCCAAAAAAAATTGAAACTTTAGTAATATATCACAATTCATTTTGACAAAATCAGATAATTCTGAATATCATTTAGATTCCTACTTCAAAGACTGAATTATGTCAGTGCATTTTGTCGAAAATCAACCAATAGTATCGAAGCTATGAAAACCTGGTTGATGGAGCATGGAATCAAGTAAAAAAATCATGAGTTCAAGTGAATGTAAAGATCTTATGAATGATCTTCTTAATGAAACAAGCACAAAACAGGATTCATTTATTGAGATTGATAGAAGATATTCAAAAGTACTGCAAACTTGACCCTATAGAATCGTCATCGTCCATCCGCCCTTGAGCAAAAGAATAGAAATTACTGCAGTAAGACCTGTAGTGACTCGCACCTTGGACCAATATGAACTACAAGAAAGTCTTAAGGACTATCTCTTAAGTGAAGCATCTGGAGTCTTAATAACCTGATCTCCATGAGAAGGAAAATCAACCTTTGCTACTGCATATGTAAATGAACTAGCAAAACAGGATCTTGTTATCAAGACGATCGAATCTCCTCGTGACTTACAAGTAGATGAATCAATCAGTCAATATAGTTTTTCACATGCGCCTCACAGCGAGATTAGAGATATTCTTTTACTCTCAAGACCTGATGTAAGTATCTATGATGAGATAAGAAATAAGGATGATTTTCTTCTGTTCAAGGACTTGAGGTTAACCTGAATTGGTCTTATTGGGGTGATGCACGCCACCAAAGCTATTGATGGAGTACAAAGAATGATATGAACCATAGAACTATGACTGATACCTCAGGTAATTGATACGATTATGTATATCAAAGCTTGAGAAATAAGTGATGTATATACCTTAGAACAAACCGTCAAGACTCCCCTTTGAATGAATTCAGAAGACCTTGCTCGTCCAGTAATCTTAGTAAAAGATTTCCTCACTGATGAAATAAAGTATGAAATGTATAATTATGGAGATAGCGTAGTAGTGATGCCAGCTGAGATGATTCAACAGCAAGAACAGCAGAAACATAATGCCATATCACACTATGCTAAAGAATGATTGGAAGAATATTTCTCTCACGAATTACGCACCAAAGTATATGTTAAAATAGAAACAGCAAAACGTATTCTGGTATATGTGGCTAACAATATCAAACCAAAATTTATTGGGAAAGCTTGAGTTAGAATCCAAGAATACGAAAAAGAATTAGGGTTAAGTATCTGAGTTAGAGAAATTAGCGAATACAGCTGAAGTTGATGAAACCAGACTGTCGACCAATCAAAGCAATGATTTCAGATCCATGAAATCAAAAAATGAAGCAAGAAAATACTTCACATCCAACTCTCAAAAAATAAAGCTCATGAAGAAGTAAGCTGTATCGTATGATGAAAAATGATGACCTTCGTGGTGAATCATCAATGAATCATTCAAATTCGCAGAAGAAAACTCATAGATATTATTTTATGATGAGACTTCGCACTAGTAGAATAATTTATTTTATCATCTTCAATTATTATGAAAAAGGTATTAATACTCACATCAATATTGTTAAGTACTGTAATAGTAACTGGTTGTAGCTCATCAACAC
Organism: Candidatus Absconditabacterales bacterium; assembly: GCA_937958645.1. Taxonomy (GTDB): domain Bacteria; phylum Patescibacteriota; class Gracilibacteria; order Absconditabacterales; family Absconditicoccaceae; genus JAHDCT01. The sequence goes on along the minus strand of CALGNI010000046.1, from coordinate 17,935 downwards.
CGACTTGATCATCAGATACTGCTCCCACTAGTCCATACGCAGTTAGTGATCAATTCGCAGAAGAATTTAAAGCTTGTGAAACGAATCCAAGTTCTTGTGATTTGGACCGAGATGCAGTGATTGAAGGAACGATCACTAAAGTCTATGATACAAGTTCTTGAGAGTTTTCAAATTGGGTAGATGTTGCGACGATCCAATGAGCTACGAGTACTATTCCTTTGTTACCTGATAGTCAACAAAAAAGATCAACAATCATAGTAAGTCCAGCTGGAGACCCAGTTGCTTTCGAAGATATCACCGTCTGAGATACGATCAAAGCAAGTGTTAAGTCATTTGATATTATCGAAGCTGGTCAAGTAACAGAAAAATTAGGACAATATGGATACATACAAATCACAGCACAATAAAGAACATCTGATATTTTACCTTCTGTTTTATCAATCTCTCCCCATGAACTCATTTCACAATGCGAAAATCATAGCCACAATGTGACCTTCACTAGATAAGGAAACTGTTTTGTCAAAGGTGATTAATAATATCGATACGTTTAGAATCAATCTCGCTCATGGCGATGAAGAAATTCAAAAAAAGTATATCGGAATGATTATCAAACTTGATAGTTCAAAAACGATTATTCTTGATACCAGAGGGCCTGAAGTAAGGACAAGAAATAAAGAAGAACTTATCTTGAAGAAAAATCAAGAGATCCCTATTGAACATGCAGAATTTTTCAAAGATGATCGAGATACTTTCTATATTGATTATCCTCAAACAGAAAATATTCCCTCTTGAACTATTATCGATATCGATAATGGAAGCATAATTATCGAAGTCATCAACAAAAAGGGGAAGTTGATGGGTAAAGTAAAGAAAGAATGATTAGTGCTGATCAATAGACACATCGATTTTGATGGATATATTCCAGAACTCCCTCATCTATGAGAGAAAGACAAGAAGCACATCGTCTGGGGAATAGAACATAAGGTCAATGCTATTTCTGTTTCTTATATCAAAAATGCATGAAATATCGCGCAGATAAGAGATTTTCTTAGAACAGTAGAAGGTGAGCATATAAGGGTGATTGCAAAGATTGAAACTGCTGATGCTTTGAAAAATCTCAAGGAGATTATCACTGTAGCTGACGGAATCATCATCAATTATAAAAAACTTCTCATCCTCACGGATGAAAAAAAGGCTGCAAAGATCGTTTCAGATGCAACTAAACGATGTCATACCATAGGTAAACCAATTATTCGAAATACTGATCTTGATGTTCTTCAAAAAAAACAAGCGAAAGCAAATATGGAGATCATTAGAGAAAAAATCACTGACTGAATCGATGCGTTTATGCTCACAAGAGATACAGCAATCGCGGAAGAACCTATAGAAAACATCTACAAACTTTATGAAATCATCAATGAAGAGGGACTCAAAACTACCACTGACTACTCTCTCAAGAACGTGAGCATCAACGAGGATGACACAATATCAGATTATATCGCCTATAGTGCATATAGAACTAGTAAAGAAATGGGAATCAAAGCGATTATTTGCCCTACGGAGTCATGATACACTCCAGCGAGACTTTCAGCACTCAAGCCTGAAGTGCCTATTATCGCTTTTACGAAAAACGATACTGCCTATAGATACCTCAACCTCATGCGATGAGTAAAAGGATATAAAATTGCTGATACTTTCGAATACACCAATATCAAACAAATCGGAAAAGAAATCATCAGAATCTTGTTCAAGGGAAATATCTCATTGGATGACAAGATCCTTATCGTTCACTCAAGTCTTGAGCAAAACAAGGCAGGGATGATCAATGGGATGGAGTTGTATAAGTTTAAGGATATTTAAATAATTGAGAATGGATAATTGATAATGGATAATTGATAATTTATTTTGATTCATTGCTGATGGATATCCTATCAAAAAAAGATTGATTAGTTCAGAAAAGTTTGAATGGATTGATCAAAATATGAACTGCTGCAGCGCTAGTGTGAGTATTATGAGTAGTTTGATGAGGCGTAGTAGATGCTGCACCGGCATTTGTAGATTGAGCCGCTAAACTTGCTTGATATTGAGTTGTGATTTGATGAGCAAGCTATCTAACCAAAAAATGACTATCAAACAATACCTCTCAGTAAAAAGAACTAACTATCAAATATGACCAATTATTAACGCCCCTCTTGCAGTGGTGTTTTTTTTTGATATAGTACTAAACAGTATTATTTCCAACTTGCCTTTGCCTTCGGCATATATTCCTTGCAGCTGATCACTTCGTCCCTTCGGTCCTAGTTCTCAGACAAGAAATTAACTTGACTAATTTATCCAATTTACCTAAAAATATGTGACTCTTACCACGAATTTGAATCTTTCTTGCTTCCTTAGTAGGACTAGTAAAATCATCTGATTACTTTACAGAATATAGCGAAAAACTTGGTCTGATGTTTGGATTGAGCTCGTTTATCATCTGAGCGACTATTGTAGCTTTGGGAACATCATTACCCGAATTGATCTCTGGTATCTATGCTGTGATCGGTTGATGACTACCAGAATATGTAGTAGACGGAGCGATTGGATCCAATATTGCCAATGTCCTTTTGGTGTTTGGAATCTGATCGATCGTTGCGAAGAAACTTGTCGTGAACACAAAACTCATCGATGTAGATCTTCCCTTTTTTTTTATTTCTATGTCGATGTTCCTGTTTCTGGCATGGGATAGAATCATTACCTGGCAAGAGTCGATATTTTTGCTAGCGTTTATTGTGATTTTTATCTTGTATAGTATCAGTCAAGGAGAAGAGACCGAAACCGTTGATGACAAAGTCAAAGAAGTTGAACATTCATTAGAAAAAAATCCAAAAAACTTATTTACATATATTTCAATCATCATCGTAAGTATGGCTGCATTAGCCTTCTCAGCGAAATACTTGATTGATAGTGTCTTAGAGATTTCTACCTTATTGTGAATTAGTTCATCAGTACTTACGCTTTCAGTAGTAGCACTTGGGACTTCGCTCCCTGAAGTACTCACCTCGGTGATGGCCATCAAAAGAGGAAATCCATGAATTGCATTTGGTAATGTTTTTGGATCAAATACCTTCAATCTTACACTCATCACTGGGATTCCTGCCTTCTTTTGAGATTTGGTGGTGTCAGATTTTACCTATACGACCTGATTTGGATTCTTGATCTTGGTCTCGATTCTTACGATTATCATGACTCTGGACAATAAGATCGTGCTTCGAGAGGGAGTTGCTTTATTGCTTCTGTATGTACTATTTATAGCCAAACTGACTGCATTTATATAAACCTACTTCTGTATGAAAATTCATGATCAAACTGCCCAACTCAAGACTCAGCTGTTAGCTGCAAACACCATTGCATTATTTGGTCATCGCAATGTCGATGGAGATGCAGCAGGTTCATGTCTCGCTATCGGAGCTGTCTTAGAAAACCTTGGTAAGCAAGTGAGTTATTATACTACACAAACGCCGTCTTCGTCGTTCGATTTTCTTGATGGGATAGAAAAATTTAAGACAAACTTTGATTTCCACCCTCACTATGATCTCCTTATCTTCTTAGATACAGCAGATCCTACACAGCTTCTCAAAGAGTTTTGGGTAGGACATGAAGCATATTTTGAAAAAATGAACACACTTGTGATAGATCATCATTATTCCAATACCCAATACGCTAAGTTCAATATCGTAGATGAAAGTGCGAGTAGTGCTTGTGAATTACTCACAGAACTGTTGCATGCCTGTGATCCAAGCCGAATCGATGCACAAGTTGCTACGTATCTATTCCTAGGTCTCTCTACAGATACAGGACACTTCATCTATGAGAAAGACTCCTCTAGAACTTTTTCACTCGCAGCATATCTTGTAGATCAGTGAGCTGACAAAAAAACCATTATTTCCAAGCTCTATAGATCAGCGAGCTTCCAAAGCATCAAATTCTTGGGAGAACTTAGCCAGAGAATTACAAAAATCAATGGCGTCATCTATAGCTACTACCGTCACGAAGAACTAGAACAATACGACCTGGACAAAGAAAAAGCAGATAGCATTTTGTGAATCATGACGCGTATCGAACACGATTGAGTCTTCGCACTCATCAAGATCCACAATCACGAATCCCCTCCCTTCCTAAAAGCATCCCTAAGATCCAAAGGATGAATCAACGTTGCCGACCTCGCAGCCAAGTTTGGTGGTGGTGGGCACAAATCTGCAGCTGGTTTAAAAACGGAGATTTGAGAGGATTGGGAGAAGGAGTTGGAGGGGTTTGTTGGAGAGTTGGGGTAGGGAGATATTTCTAAAGCAATCTCGTCCATGTGGTCAGCATATCTCTTTGCAATTTTTCAAAACTCTCATCATGCTCAAGATCTTTCTCATGAGTTCATCGTTTTGGTTTATTGAGCGTGAGAACTTCTACTTCATGAACAAATTCATGGGAGATAGTTTCTTTCATTTCACGAATAAGTTCCTCATCCTTAGGATCTGCCTCTATCGCATTTATTCGCTTCATCAAATGACTTCAGACATTCCTCTGTCATTCTAATTTCAGATTCCAGGTAATATATGCTTTCCCTCATCCTATACCATACAATGCAGCTCTAGACTCTCATCATTGCCTAAGATAAAAGCTATGTTCGTATGATTCTATATTTTGGTTTTTAAATACCTTCTGTAAAGTCTCCTTGAACCCTGGATCTTCCTCTACAAAATGTAAGAAGCCTTCAACTCTCTCTACACTTATTCATAACAGTTCCGCTGTTTGCTCCAAGGACTGAACTAACCTTTCTACCATCTCCATATTCCTTTGTAATCAATCAGACATATCAGCGTATGCTCAAAACTGACGACCAAACAATCATCATTGAAGATTCATCTCACTTCTCATCTCCTCATCTTTTCTTCTTCTTTTCATATCCAATAGTGATAAGGTATGTCAGTTTCGCTCGAAGGGAATTTGCACAAGAAATTCTGCCATATGAGCTTTATCTTTAAGATGCGTTATTTCACTATCATGTAGCTGTGATCAGTTGATATATCTCTGAGCTATCCTACTTGATTCTGTCTGTCTTCATTCATAGATGTCCAAACCAAAGTAATCTTCTGGCAACATAGGAATTCTTATTTTACTCTTCACTACTTCTTTGAGAATATATTTGATAAACATATCAAAGAGATAGGGTCTAAGTGATTGATAGTTTTCATCTTCTGGGGTTCGTCAATTCCAACTTTTAAGATGTCAAAATCACGTTGGGATATTGATTGATAGGTTTTGAGATAAAACAAAATCAGTCATTCGAGCTGGTAAATCATCAAAAAATCTCTCTGGAGTTTCGTTCATAAATAAGTCTGTCTTAGTCCATCTTGGAATATTGTCTTTGTTTTTTTGGAGTTTCATCTCTCAATATCAATCAACGATGATTTTCTCCAAAACAAGGAGGTCCTGTTTCTTATTCATTTTTTGATCTCAGTACATTACTGATATATCTGATAAGTTTCAAATATATTTTTGCATATTATGCACTCAGATCATTGCTCTCAAATTTGCCTGTATTCATTCAAAAGCATCGACCCTTTCAATAATAGTTCAAGTGAATTCTTCTTTCTTGGTTGTAATTTGAATACGAAAATCATTGAGATTCTTCTCTTCATCAAACAAAGGAGATATTATGGCACTATTCACTTCTCAATTACCATTTCCAGTTTTCACTCTTATCTCCTTAGCCTTTATTGCTGTACTCCAGAATCATTGACCAAACATTCCCACATCTCACTTCTCAGCGTATTTTTCTGATTGCCCAGGAACCAAAAGATAGTTAACAACTTTATGTAAATTCATTCATATATTATCTTCAATTTTAGTTACTCGATTTCAATTTTCAGTAAAGTAATTGATTAGCACTTGCGTTGCTCATGCATCTCTAGAGTTCTGCGTACATTCTCTAATAAACACCATACTACCTCTGTCTTGTCATTCGATAGTACTAAAGGTATGAGATCTAAATTGTGATAAACTAAAGGGCTCTTCCTTTTGAGTCCTAGAGATAAGCTCCTTAAATTTTTGTCTTGAGCTAACTCAGACTAAGTCTTGGGGATAAGCTCTACTAGCTGATATAAGTTCAGATAGAAAGAAATCTGTTGATTCTCAATACGCTTCTACCGCCGACTTTCATTCCTTCAGCAATTCCCCACCTTCTAACAAGAACTGAGCAAAAATAATGAGATCCTGAGGGTAAGTCTTGGAAAGTTCGATGATAACTGATTGCCTAGTCGCTACTTGAGTTTCTCCAGCTAATTTTCTTTCTTTAAGAGACGCTAGATAATTAATAATCATAGATTCACACTCAATTCCTTCTAAGATTGACTGTAAACTAGATCCAGATTGATCCAACATTGACTCAATACTGGACCTAGCAGGGTGATCTTTCTTTCTTTGCAAGAAATCAATTACGCTTTCTTCATTGACTTTATCATTATTGAATGTTTCGCATAGAGATTTAAATGTTTGGATTTGAAGACTACTTAATCATGATCTATAAAATACTTCTAAGTATCGCAAACGCTGTAATGTACTTGCGCTGTTCTTACCTTCCAAGATTCACAACTCATCAAGCAATTCTCATAATCAGATCTTGGTTAAATCATCCCTCTTATAAATATCATTTTCCTGTGAATTGTGTATCACATTAAATACTTCATGGTAATCTTTGTCAAACATTGTATTGGTGAATTTTTGAGGGAGGGTTAGTTTATTCTGTGTTCTACTATTATAGATATTTCTATGAACAAGAAGCATTGGAAGACATATATCTCGCAAACCACTAAGATTAGATAATCAGTATCTATTATTATACTTTCTCTCAATAGCACCTATTTTTTGGTTATCTGAAATACTAGAATCAGAGTATATTTGATGTAAATCATCTAAAAATGGTCACTCCTCATTATCAGGTATAGTTCCAAATATATACTTATTTAATAATTCCAAATATGAAGATTGGTTTATAGTTCAATTTTCAGCTATAAATTCAATCAAAGGACTAAACTCTGGGAATTCATTAATTAAAAGATGATTTTCTTCACTACGAATTTCTCATTTTGAACGGTCAAATAGTTTAAATAACGATCAAATTAACCAAGACTCTGATGTATCAATTGTTATGGGTATCTTACTCTTCAATTGCTCTAGTTCGTTATCAAACTGGACAACTTGCACTTCAGCAGTGATTGATTCTGAATCTAAATCCTTGAGGAAGTTGATGATTTCTTGTTCGATTCTATAACCAAATCCAATCTTTGAGGCCTTGCTTTCTGATTGAGCATTAATCAATCGCTTAGCCTTAAAAGCCTCAGAATTAGAAATTTTACCACTGGATCTATCTCATTTTGTATACTCTCCACACTCTATTAAGTCATTTTCAGAAAGTCATTTTTTACGATACTCAAGAAGACTATTCACTACTGCTCTAATACCTCACTTTCAAATATCTATTCCATTGCTTTTAAGCTGTTCAAATAGTCAAGACAATTGAGGTCTATTGTAAATAGCTCATTGATCCAAGTGATCCAGAGAATTTCTAGACAAAATTTCCTCAAACACCCTACTATACCTTACATCAAACATTGTGTATTTTTGCTTTTCAGGCTGCGAAAAATCTGTTTCCTTTCTAGCGAAGTAGAGTTCGGAAATCATCTTTAGAACAATAGCAATTTTCTTCCAATCGTTGGGAGATAGTAGTTCTGATCATTGTCAATCAAGATTCAGTAATCTAATTGATTCTTCCCTTATAAATTGAAATTGCTCTTGTCCAGTAAATGGAACTTCTCCTAAATTTTTAACATATAAAAGCAACTGAATTTTACTCTCAAATGACAATAATCACAAGAGTCTATATGTAGAATCAATTATCCTAACTAGCACAAGAGAATGATCTACTTCTTCTCCAAAAATGTCGTCAAATAGCACTCAACGATTTGACACCTCGTTTAAAAATTCTAAATTCGGATACTTTTCAATAAATTTCTTACTTTTATCTCAATATCACATATACGCTAAATCTCTTAACATCATTTGTAAATGAAGATAATGAGATTTTCAATCAATCTCCGATCAAGGTATTATCAAGGTATCAATTCCATCACTCCATAACTCTTCATTCAGCTGATCTAGTTTACTTTTCACTGCAAGATTTTCACTCAATTCCTTTTCCTTCTCTTGCTCCTTCTTCCTTTGCTGAAGCAATCTAAAATAAAGATAGTAATATAGACATAATACTTTTTTCTTCTCAGTAGTCTTATCATCAGGACTTGATCCGAGATCATCAAATGAATATCATTCCACTAATTTTTCCATTGCAGGGTCAGAGATTTCTCCCTGAGTCTCATAAACTTTTTTTCATGCGAAGATCATCGTACTTCTTCGAGCTAATCATTTCTTATGCAAAAGTCTATTAATAATTCCTGTGAATACATGAATTGTATCAAGATCTGCGGGGAACAAGAGAGATTTCATACTATCATAATGGTCAACTAACAAATTTCTAAGAAGATCATATGAGGTATCACCTATAGTTATAATTGGATAGTCCTCTCCGATATTTAAAGTGTAAAAATTACTCAAAAATTCAGTGAAATTATCAGTAACTTCAGCATAAAATCATTCTGATTTCCAATTATTAGTATCATCAAGTTGCATCTCTTCCATCTCCATCATCTCACATAAAGTCTCTCTAAATACCGAATTAGTTTGAAGTTGTCTATGAATATATTTTTTCGTTGTGTAATACTTAAATAAATCATGATAAAAATTAGCAAGAGGATAGTCAAATTTGTTTCATTCGCTTAAAATTCAATATAAATTTTCGACAACCTTTGGCATGCTTGAATGGTGAATCGATTCCATAGTTGGTCGATCCATGGTGGATCCAGGATTTTGATGAAGAACGTCATCGACATTGATCTCTCAATCTTGAATTAACGTTTCAAATAATTGCTTAACTTTTTCATTGCTCAATATTTGATGACCTAACAACTCATCAAGTTCAACACTCCATTCAATAAATGTCTCATCAATAAATCCCTCGTTTAGATCTTCAAGACCAAAGATGCAAGACTTTCATTCTTTTAACCAGAATCTAAGAAAGGCATTAAATGCATGACTATTTATTGGTAAAAATCCTTTTGATATTTCTTCAAGAAATGGCTGTAATTTTTCCTCTTGATCATAGTATATACTCAGATGATCAAAGCATTCCTCAGAATAAATTCCGTCTTTGTCTAGTGTATTTAAATATTTCGCCGTAATTTTTACAATAATATCTTTGTTTGCGAAAGATCTCGATCAGAAGTATGATTCGCAGAGACTATTAAATTCTGGCACAATTACTTGAGAACCATGAAAGTCATATATTTCATCATAAGATAAGGTTGAAAGTATCTTTATATAGCCTTTCGCAAAGACAATCTCAAGATCACTAAATCAATCAAGAACTTGATTTTTCCAGAATAATACCATGGAAGGATGAGTAAAAACATTCTTACTAATCTCATCATAAGGAATCTTAAACTTCTGCTTTTCAATTTTTGAATCAACTGCTTTTGATTCCAAAAACTTCACAAAAATCTCCCATCCCGTGTTTCCATCATACTGTTTCTCAAACCTCTCTATTGTTTGCATCATATACTCTGGCTCTTTTTCATAGAGTTCGATGAGTGTTTCTACTAGTTCAGCACTTACTTTCGGATCTTTAACCTTTCTCACTAGGGGACTTATTCATTTGATAGCAGAAGCAATAACAGAGTTTGTATTCGTCAAGATAAATCTAGAAAACTTATCATAATACTTGCTATGATGCGTATGGCGATCTGGCTCTATTGACCTGGTAGAAGTGATGCAGCAAAAAAGGAGCGATTCTGGAGAGGTAATCATTCAAAGATCGTTGGACTCTATAGCAGAAAATAATCCGTAAATTCAAGTACTATCATCCTTCAATTGTTTTACCGCTGTATTGTGATTATTCTCATCACTCAACAAGAAATCTTTATATTTTTCTACGGTTTCTTTAGCTAAAGCATTGATTCTTTTCCTTTCAGCCTCTTCTTGCTCTTCTTTGTGTTTCTGAGTTTCTCATAATTTTGCTTTTCTTGACTGCTCTTCCGCATCTTTCTTCTTTTTATTCTGTACATATACTTCCGCATCTTCTATCCTTCCATAGTATACAGTCTCCTCTGGCAACTCATATCAGATATTTAGATTGATTGAGGTATTGAGTAATTGCCTTTGCATATCTCCCTTCTCTAAGATATCTTTATTTACTAAGATAGCCTGAGGTGTAATGAGATAATCATGTTCCGCATTTATCCCAAATGGAATAGTATAAAACACTCTCTTTCTAAGGAATCTTTTATATCTAGGATCTTCTACGATGTTGTCGAGAGGCTTGATATTCGGAATCTTTTCAATCTTAAGATCTACAAAATCTGGTGAGACAAAATATACTCACTTTGGACTTCATAATCTATTCATGAGATACTTATCTCCTGGAAGCACAATACCTCAGGCATTTTCTATCTCTTGCTTGAGCGGTACGAATGCTTGCTTGGTAACATAATCCAGTGTCCATTCTTTTTTGGTTTCATCAGTTCTCCTCTTCTTGAGTTTATTTATAATTTTTCCCAACATTTCTGTGAGCATTATTTTTTCTTCCATTAATCATCATTTTTTCTGGACTTTTGCCAGTGATTGTTGAATTGCTAATACTACACATCTTTCTGGAATTATTTGATTTCTCGATTCGGGTAACCACGTGAAACTAGGACACTCTAGAGTAAATGACTCTATTTTCCCAACTGTCTCTGTTTTAAATTCTTCGATTACCACTCCTGCTACCTGCAAACGTACTATCGACTCTTCATTAGTTTTATTTCTTTTCGTATAGAAAAATTTAGTTTCCTTTTTTACTAATTCTGGAAGCTCTTGCTCTGAAGGATTTATTTTTTTCTTTGATGACCCCGTCGGATACACTAATTTCTCAGCAATCGTCTTACTATTCATTCCAATTCCTTGGTCTTTAATAGAAAATCCGTTATAGTCTATTGAAATATGTACCTCAGGTTTATTAGTCATATCTAGTTTCTCACCATTGATGACTGTAGTATCCTTGAAGTCATTGAGGAGTTCTCAATTTAGATACACATTTGCGTATGTATTTGTTTTAAATCTTGAGTTAGCGAATCATGAAAGTTGCTGCAAGGTCTCATTATTTAATTTCTTTTTAAGTGAAACACTTGTTCATTGTTCTAGGTTCTTATTATGCAAGGTTCATATCTTGATACCGCTATCTTCTTTGAAATTCACATCAAATCATGAAGTTCACGAAGCTTTGGTAGAGACGGTAAGAATATCTTCATGGTTCTCCAGAAATTTCAATGCTTGATAAAATCATTCTCAAAATCTTCAGATATTTTGATTTGGATTACTTGCATCAATCGCATTAGCGACAATTTCTACCAATCATTGAGCAAGTTTTGATCATTGATACTTAATAAGTTTTTCTACTGTTGGTGCTTGGTGAGACTGCACCTCTAGTAATTTATCATGTTTTGGTAACATTAATAGTTCATTATATCGTTGAGTATCCGCTATGTCTTTACCAATATGTAGCTGCGTGAGCTTATTGAAGTCATCTAGGCTAATATACTCTGGTAATGATAGTTTTTCTCTCAGAGTAATTATATCTACCAATGAAAGATTCTTTTCTCATTCTTTATTTAGTAGAGTACTCAACTCTAGTTGTTTAGATTCAACAAAATTTACCAACTCTTCTTTGGTGGGTTCTTTATTTACTTCTGACCTATACAGATCTTCATAAAATTTGTCTTTTGGGTTCATTATTTGTAGAAGAAAATACTCACTATAAGTATACGTATGAGGAGGTTTTTTCGCAATTTTAAGATGTCTTTTTCAATGGTTTTCTCTCTCACTTGAAAAAACCCCCAACAACCATACCACTAAAAACATTTGGTAACGAAGAAACACCATGCTCTCAACCATTATCGTTATATGTACCTTACTCGTGATCGCATCACTCATTCATCATCTGGCAAAGATGATGAAGGTTCCGTATACCATCTTGTTGTTCATTGTTTGAATGCTGTTGGTGCCGATCAATACGTTTTTTGGGCGGAACATGGTAGAAACACTGTCGTTGACTCCAGAACTTTTGTTTTTTGTGTTTTTGCCTGTGCTGATATTCGAAGCTGGATATCATATCAAGTATAAGCAACTCACCAAAAACTATGCAACGATCTGGACTTTAGCGATCTTATGATTGATCATTAGTACGGCTATTGTTTGAGGATGAGGGCGATATATCTTGAATGCACTGGGGATCACTATCCCTATCGAAGTGATGCTGTTGTTTGGGGTGATCATCTCCTCTACTGATCCTGTGGCGGTGTTAGCGATCTTCAAAGACTTATGAGTACCTAAGAAACTTGGACTGATCTTCGAAGGAGAAAGCCTGTTCAATGATGGTATTGCTGTAGCGGTGTTTTTGGTAATGATCGAAATTATCCGTAAAGGAAACTTCTGAGCAGGAAGTGTTTGGTCTGGGATTGGAGACTTCTTGATGATGGTGATCTGAGGGATTATCCTCGGGACTGTCTTATGACTTTTGTTCTCTAGCGTTATCAAACATATTAGAAATAACGAGCATGTAGAAATCACGCTGACTATGGTGTTGGCGCATGTGGTGTTCCTTATAGCAGAATACGTAACGCATGTAGTGAGCTTCGACTGATTTGACCCTAAGATCTCTGGAGTGATCGCGACGGCCTATGCGGCGATCATCATGGGTAACTATGGTAAGACGAAGATTTCTCCCAAAGTAGAAGCCTATATGGACAAGTTTTGGAGCTTCTTCTCATTTGTTACCAACTCCCTAGTATTTATCTTGATGGGGATGATGGTGAAGTTCATCGGTCTGTCTCAAGAAATTCTCCTCCCCTCTATCTTAGTGATCATTGCGTTGCTTATCGTTTGAAGGGCTCTGGCGGTGTATCTCCCTATAGGGCTGGTAAATTTTTTCAGAAAAAACAAACAACAAAATATACCGAAAAAGCGACAGCATCTTCTCGCACGGTGATCGTTGAGGTGAGCTTTATGATTGATGCTGGTGTTATTGATACCAGACTCTTTCTTGGTTCCTTGATGGACCTATGATTTCACTCCCAAAGCATATATCCTCGCTCTGACGATCCTCGCGATCATGTTTTCGCTTATCATCCGCTGACTCACGATCAAGCCGCTTATCAAGAAACTAAATATCGGAGGTTTAGCTGATCTTGAGGAGTTTGAACTTTTGGAATCTCATATCTTGGTATATAATCGTATCATCAAAAAGATAGAGTCCATGACCACTGCATACAAAATCTCTCCAGGACAGTCAGAATCATTGATCCAGAAATATCAGTCTAAGATGGATGAGTCGAATCTCCAGATGCAGTTATTTTTGCAACAACAGCCAAACGCAGACCAGCTTGTTTCTAAAGCTCTCTCCCTCCATGCTTTGGGAATCGAGAAAGAATACCTTCATGAAATGTTCTCATACAATGAGATCTCAGAGTCGATCTATGCTTCGCGTAGCGCTAAGATAGAAACTCAAGGAGCAAGAATCGAAGCAGGAAATAATCAGATCAGGTGATTTAAATCCAGTACTGATATTAGACCCCAAAGTCGATATCCTATCGAGCGTATCATGTACTGGCTTACCAAATGTGATCAAGACGATGAACACAACGAATACATTATCTCTAGAGCCAAATACATTATCACCGAAAACGTTATTGGCGATCTCAAATCATTGATGGAAATTGATTTCTGATATGATCAAAAACATCTCAGCAAAGTAATAAAACTTTACGAATCTTTCCATCAAAACGCTCACGATGAGATGCAGGAATATGGAGCCAAAGACGAAGATTTCGCCAACTCTATCAACGAACATCTGCTGAATAAGAGCATTATCAAATCAGAAGAACAGCTCATCGAAGAGCTCTATCACAAAGACATGATTACCCAAAAGATCTATCAGCAGTTTGTACAGGAGATGGATGATGAGATTTGGAGAAAGCACTAAATAATTGATAATTGAGGATTGATAGTTGAAAATTAATAGTAAATGAAAAGTATTTCAGTATGCATAGTACTGGTAATAAATTTTCAATTATCAATTTTCCACCATCAATTGTCATGGTGAGGTGGCCGAGTTAATTACTTGCCTATGAAATCCGAGCGAAGCGACAGATTGAATAGATGCAAGGAATATATATCGTGAAAAACAATCTTACTTAAGGCAACAATGCAAATTAAATAGTAAACAGTACTTATATGGTGAGGTGGCCGAGTTAATTAAACACCCAACTTCATCAGCGAAGCGTAATGAAGATGGTTATGTTGATATATAACATGATGGCGCAACAGAACTGGAGATTAAACAGAACAACAATAGTATGACATAACTAGATGGTGAGGTGGCCGAGTGGTCGAAGGCGCTACCTTGGAAAGGTAGTGTGCGGGAAACTGTACCGTGGGTTCGAATCCCATCCTCACCGAATTTGATAAACTTGCAAAGTGATAGCAAAATTAGTATAATTATAGCATTTATCTATCATTATTAGTAATGAGCGATGTTGTTCTAAAAATAAACGCAAACAAAGATTTCTTAGATGAAGTTAAGAAGCATTTTGAAAGCGAAGGAACCAATATGCAAGAGTCTATTCTTTCATATCTTTCTTGGTATATCCATAGGAATGATAGTGAGTCCACTTTTCCCTTCCTGATAGCTGTAGAGAATCAAGAAATACCTCATGGCGTACTAGAAGATCTAAAAACAGTTGAATCTAAATCAGAGGATGAATTTGTTGTTTATACAAATCCATCATATGAAATTTCGTAGAATACTTACGGATAAAAAGGTTATATCATATCTATCAAAAAGAAATCTACTCAATAGATATCAAAATATTACTCCTCAGGGAGCTAAAAAAGCACAGAGAGTGTCACTTCAAACGGCTTGAAGTCACTCTTTTTTTGTATAGAACAAACTATCTATTGCATTTTACACATATTTTATTATATATGTCAATATAAGTAGTTTGGCCCTTAATAGATAAAATGAAAAGTAATACGTCTCGAAAGAGTGCAGTATTGTATATAAAAAATAAAAATCACTAACTAAAAAGCAAAATATGAAAATTTTAATTATTGAAGACACACAAGCTAACTTTGAAGTTGCAAAATCTTTTTTCTCTCAAATTACTGAACATGAGTTCATCTATGCTGAAAACTTTATAGAAGCAATGAACGCCTTGGCTGATATTGATGCTGTTATCACAGACCGCTCAATGCCATACTGTTCAAACATTGAATTACCTCAAAATTGGTCCTTCTCTGATAGAAGTTACATAAACGGACGTTTTGGAACATTTATTCATATTAAGTGCATAGAACTTGGCATACCAGTAATTTCTATAGCTGATCATGGTGATGTAATGTTCTTTGAATATGATGTGAGCAAATGGGAAAGTGCCGTTGATCCAGCTTTAGCTATTCTGAATGAAGACATACAATGTTGCAATGAATTTCATAAAAGAAATGATAAGCTTTTCCAGAGGGAAGAATTATCATCCTTAGAAAATTACTGCAAACTTATTGATGGATTAGCTAGAGGTGAAAATTTACATCAAAGCTTTATTATCCGTAATGTTGCTACATTTGGAGATATCAGTTCAGTAGATGTGTATGAAGGATTGCATAAACGAGACAGTAAATCTTGGTTATTATCTTGGCAAAAACTTCAGCAAAAATTTGAATAAGATTCGGAGATAGAATACTATCTTGGCAACAGAAATAATTGGCGTCTACCCAAGCTTAGGCATTGCCAGTAGACATTATGAGTTCAGCAGGTTGTCATACAAACCGCCAACAGCATCAGTAGTTACTGGATGCTTTTTTTGTTAGCCAATTTACTCGCACGATACAACAATCCCTTGTTATCAAACCTATAATCCTCATACAAAAACTGTGTTACTTTCTCTACTTCTGTAGTGGACGGTTTTATCTTTCCCCCCCTACCCCGAATTGATTTACATCGATTACTCAATGGAAATTCAACAATACGTAGATAAAATTAAGCAAGAAAAATGAGATTTTTCATATAAAGAAGCTAAAGTATTTGACGATGGTCGAGGTCATCAATGAATTCAGTTTGATCTTCAAAACATCTTTAGATTTTCGAGGAAAGGTGAATCACTCAAAAAAGAACATCTACTTCTTCGTTATTTAGATAATACATTTGACTGTCGTATACCAAAATCATTATATCTTTCAAAAGATGAAAGTTGGCAGGAAGAGAGCTTTATAACTGGAACAAAATTAAGAGAAATACCGAGAGATAACAGCTTTGAAATTCTTACCGAAATAGCACTTTTTCTCAAGCAACTTCACTCCCTACCTCGAAAAGAGTTAGCAGAAATTTGATATACTAGAGATGACGATAATTCTTGATATGTAAGGCATATGAAAGAGAAAGTGATTACTCATTTGTCAGAACATATTGATACCAAGCTCCAAGATGACATTTTTGTTTTTGTGGAGCGAGCTTTTTGATATGTTCACCCAAATCCTTGTCTGATCCATGGAGATATGAATGGGAAAAACATCTTTTGGGATGAATCCTTGGCATGAAAGACTAGACTAGGGATAATAGACTTTGATGATGCAACAATTTTTGATCCTGCAAAGGATTTTTGTCATTTTTGACATCAATACGGGAAAGAAAACTTACAAAAGATGCTTAGGGTATACGGTGAAGTTGATGACTGATTCATAGATCGCATCGAAATGCATTATAAACGCGCAAGACTTTATGTTTGTATAGATCATATCGTGAAAGATAGGAAAAGAAGCATTGAGGAGGTAGTTGTGGAGTTGGAGGAATTATATTGAAGAAGATAAATCAACATCTAAAGTTACTACTCACCTAACCTACTCCTATATCTCTAGGTTATTATTTGCAGATCACTAAAATAATTACTGATATTGCCTTTAAAGTTTTCGGATTGAAGGTGTTGTAATGTTGCTATTGAGAACTAATCATATATTATTTGTTTTAGAATTAAATTATTTATTATTACAACCAATTATTACTATGGATGATTATGCAAAGTATGAATTAGCTTGTGAAGAAATTAGATTTGCTAACAAAGAGTTGCTGAAAGAGTTTGAGATGACGATGCTAGAAGAATGACTGGGAGAAAACTCCATAAAGAAGCATCTTTCCAATATTGATTTATATATCAATGAATTTTTGTTGTATGAAGAGCCTATCGAAGCAAAAAATGGAAGTGATGAGGTTGGGATGTATCTATGATATTGGTTTATAAAAAAATCATCACGAGCGAGTTCTGCGGGCATTAAACAAAGCGCAAGTACTATAAAAAAGTTCTATAGTTTTTTGAACAAAAAAGGAATGATTGATGATCATGATATGGAGATACTTAAAGAGAGAATCCAAGAAGAACTTCCTGAGTGGATTGCAACCGTCCGCCGTTACGATGATACATCTATCACTGATATGGAAAAGGTACGATTTGGATAGGAGTATATAGCGTACTATTAATAACACTCATGGTAACTGCTCACAAGTATGTCTAGCTTCGATACGTTAACATTGCTAATTAGCATAACTATGCTCCCTTCTTCATTTTTGGCATAGGCCCTTGCCCTGCATACGTTCGATGTAAAGACATCTTCATTACATTCGATATCTTTGCATCTCCACGTAAAAACGAAGCTTTGCTCTGCATCTGATATTGAAACAACTCATACTTCGTTGAACAATATCGAAAAA
>CALGNI010000045.1 GCA_937958645.1 Candidatus Absconditabacterales bacterium | reverse complement strand
GCATGTGGATGGAGAACTTCCAGGAGATAGAGATACTGAATGTCATGGCACGATGGTTCCTAGTGAGTATGAAATCAAGAATGGAGCCACGAAGATACACTTTATCTGCTTGAAATGCAGGAAGGACCATCGAAATAAATCCGCTGACGACGATGAGATGGGTGAGTTGGATACTTGAAAAAATGGAAACCGAAGCTGGGGAGCTAGAGTTAGAAGTAAGAGTATAAACATGGATGGTAGAAGAGTTTAAGGATTAAAGAGAATGGAAATTGAGAAATTCCTTTGAGATGAGGTGTTTTTTCTTTTTTTTGACTTTTTGTTTGCAATAAACATAGTTTAATATAAGATGTGATAAATAAAAATAATAAATTATGGAAAAAGAAAAAATAATAAAACAACTTCACCTTACTCAAGTAGAGGGGAACAAGGTACAGTTTACTGAAGTGATGAATAAAATTGAAAGAGAGAAAAGGAAAAATGAGCTATTTTCATTAGCTTCATCTTCATCTTTGGATTCTGAGATGAAGGCTTATGTAAAGGAATTATCAGCCATCAATGCGGGGGAATTTGAGGCGATTAAGAAAACGGAAATTTTTGAATTCGAAATTCCTTATACCCTAGAGGAAATGATTGAATGTGAAGAGAAGAAAGGTTCTATGCATATGTGTGATTATTGTTTTATCTACAATCATCTCTCTGGCCCTAGGGTGAAACATGATTTTAGAGGAGTTGCTCTTTTTGTTGAAACTAAGGTTGGGCTGCCTGAACTAATAATTAAAGAACAAGATGAACTCAACCTTTGGTGTGATAAATTAACTTTTCCAACAGGAATATTGATGGGAATCAGAAAAATCAGAAAATTAGAGGCTGAATGGGAAGTAGGCAAATCTCTTCCTACTGAAGAATTTAGTTTTACCTTGTTTTTATAATTTTGTATCGGGGCCTATCATCTTATGATGATAGGCCTTTTTGGTATGGAGAAAATTCTAAATACTGACTGTATAGAGCTGTTTAAACTGTCCCGATGAGTTATTTTTCAATAAATCTCGTAAGGAAAGTATCCACTCGAGATCCTTCAGTCGTCCATCTTTCAGGATGACGATTAAAACACTAAGTAGAAAAAAGACACGAGATTCCACGTCGCAATCAACCATTATTCCCCTTCGATTCCTCAGGGTCTAAGGTTTCATCCGACTCTGAATGACGAATTACTAAAGCACTAATCTACTAAACATCAAATTCTCAAAATAGCAACAGTAATCAAAGCGATTTGTCGATATTTTTGATATTTTTGGAGCTTTTTGGTATGGTAGTACTGCTGAACAATAATTAATAAAGCTGAGGACTGAAGAAAAGATGAAAAAACATGGGATGGATTTGAAAGGTAGTTTTACCTTAACAAAAATATGGTGTATAATTTGTACGAATGAGCACTTCCTCACGGATATGGCTTAGTATGATGAACTAAACAAACAACAAACATTTTCTTCAAGCTCTTCAATGACTTGATAAAGAAAGTGTTCAAGAAGGTCGTGATGCCGGTATTGTACTGGTCGATGATCGTAGCCTATGGGTATGTGTTTTCTTATATGAACACCCTGTATGAGCTCAATGATCTGAATGCAATAGAACAACAGATTACTAGTGAACTAGAAGTTTCTGATGAAATTTCAACTGAGGTGTTGCTGGCGAGTAGTCAGTGTAGTGAATCTCAGTTGTGTGCTGAGCAAGCACTGATTTGCTTTAGAAATAACGTCAAACAAGAGTATTTATTATAAATATATGTTATTATACTTCCATCATCTCATCTCTCATTCTCTCACACAGTTGATGAAGATAGGCGATATTGTGAAGTGATAATAAGATTCATCCAAGCATTTCTCCTTCTCTCATGAGATGATGGAGGTATGCTTTGGTGTATCTCGTACACGTATGACAACCACAGGAATATTCAAGTGAAGAGAAATCTTCACGATATTTTGCGTTAGACAATTTAATTTGTCCTGCATCTGTAAATGCAGTTCCATGTCTTCCCAGTCTTGTTGGTAACACGCAATCAAACAGGTCAATCCCTTGATTGATCGCCATTTTTAGATCTTCTGGAGTTCATACTCCCATGAGGTATCTTGGTTTATCTGCAGGGACATGAGGAACGGTAGCTTTTACGATACGTTCCATATCTTTTTTGGTTTCTCCGACACTGAGTCATCACATAGCGATTCCATCATAGGCATACGCTGATAGTGTTTTTGCTGATTCTTCTCTGAGATCCTCATACAATCCTCATTGTACGATAGGAAACAGGACTCATCTTGCTTTTTCATAGCGGTTTTCATCGTGAAAATAATCATACGCTGTCTTTGCTCGATGATGAGTAGTTGCCATCTGTGAGGCTACTTCAGCTTTGGTGATGTTATCTACAGGAGAGCAGACATCTAGCATCATCATGATATCTGAACCGAAGTCTGTTTGAACGTCTACCACATTTTCTGGTGTGAAAAGATGCTTGGATCCATCATGGATACTTCTAAAGGTCACTCCATCTGGACGGAGCTCAACGAGACTTTTCCCTTGTTTTGTTTTTTGTGAAAGTCATAGAGAAAATACTTGAAAACCACCGCTGTCAGTGAGAATAAGTCCGTCTTCTCGATCCATGAATTTGTGAAGTCAGCCAGCTTTTTTGATGAGATCTCCTCCTGGACGCAGGTACAGATGGTAGGTGTTAGAGAGAATCATCTTTACAGGCTCTTTTGTCCCTAGATATCAGGGTTGTCTCATGAGATCTAGCAAGAGTCATTTGATCGTCGCTTTGGTTCAAACGGGCATGAAACAGGGAGTTTTGAAGCTTACTCCATTGAGAGTAATTTCTCCAACTCTTGCATTCCCCTGTTGTTTGAGTATTGTAAATTGTAATTTATTCATTAGAGATTTGTAATATGAAAAAGATTTGCACTCGTATACTTCATTCACTATTTTTTCCTATTTGATTACTGTTTTTGAGTGCCTGAGTATATGCACAAGATGCCCAATGAGATGTTGAGTTTCTCAATTGTCCGATCATAGGTTTTTCCGTCCTTGGTCAAGAAGAAGTAAAGTCTAATCAGCTTTATGAATATACCTTGACTGCTGAAGACTATAGTGAATATGCTTCATGACTCAATGTGAATCACACGATTTGGAATGGTCCTGATCAGTTGGCTGCTTTCGATGAAGAAAGTTTCTCTTATGAATTTAGTGAACCAGGGTGATTTTTATTAAAAACAGATATCACCCTCGAAAACTGATGTGAATATATTTTGGAGAGACCTATTACTTCATACGATAAAATTATCGTTTACTTAGGGAAATGATCTGATGTATTGGAGCTAAGCAAAAGTCAGTCAGGAACTGGAAACATTCAACAATTATTTAAAAAAATCGAGATTGACGATACGAACTCTTCTGAGAAAGTGTTTGATAATCTTTCTAGTTATGTTTCTTATTTTAGGTATGCAGATGATCTTATTGTAGATACTTCGTCTCAATGACTTATCTTTGAGTCATTATGAAAGCTCTTTTCAGTAAATGAGATTGATACTGGAAGTCTTAATACCTATGTGATAGCAGATACTGCACAAAGTTATTTTCGTAGACTGCTAGCAAGATATATCACCTCATCAGGATTGGAAAAGGTATATGTAACTCAAGAGCAGTACTTCGGTTCTTTGTTTACTTCATTGTTGCTTAACGATGATCCTTTGCAGTACGATTTCATCAAGTCATATTCAGTAAGTCTTGAAGACTCCAATAAGCGAACCTTCTTGTCATATATTACTGATTATATTTTGATCAATTGATTTCCTCTCGGAATCCTTACGCTTGTTCTGCTTTTGCCGTTTGTATGATTGCTGATCTCAGTAGCTAGACAGGTAGTATGATTATCAGTATTTGGAGTGTTTACACCGTTGTTGTTTGCGATCTCGATGTATGTGATTGGAATTGCACCTTCATTCTTCTTGCTTCTTTCAGCAGCGATAGCGGTGATCATCACTCATCTCATCTCCAAAAAGATCTATCTCTTGTATAGCCCCAAGATTTCGTTGATGATGATCTTATATTGTATTGTCTCGCTGATTATTCGATGGGCACACGAGTCACTAGCTCTTGAGTTGGTAAATTATAGTGCTTATGCAAATAGTTTTGCTATCTTCCCGTTTGTCGTGATCCTACTGGTTGCCAAAGGGGTATTTTCTGATAATTTCCTACAATTTAGAAAATGACGATGGACTGATCTTCTCGAGTTCTTTGGAATCTCACTGTGAGTGTTGTATATTTTAAATTCACCCTATCTTCAAAATATTTTCTTGGGAAATCCAGAGCTGATCCTAGTAGTGTTGCTTCTAAATATCTTGGTAGGAAGATTTACTTGATTACAAATCACTGAATATTTCCGTTTCTTTCCTTTGATCAAAAATTACTTTGAAGAGGAGTAGTTTGCTTTTTTGAATACTAGTGACTATAATATATTGATTAATACTTCACCAATTATCCATTATCAATTAATATCATGGTAGATAAAATCAAAAAAGTATTATTTGAATCGTACTGATCTGATGAACAGAAAGGAATTTTTCTCTCTGGTTTTGATGAAGATCATGAATTGATCATGTCACAATGAGTGCTCAAGTCTGACTTGCCGCTTCATGAGTTGCTTGATACCTTGATGGAAGAAAGTGATGAAGCAATGAGTTCGGTAGTGTTTGTTGCTATAGATATAGTCTCAGAAATCATTCAGTTAGAAGATACCAATGAGATTCTTAACCAGGATCCACAAGAATATGGATTTGCATTGATAGGAGAAAATGACACAAGTGGAGTAATCTTGCCAGGTGTAGAATGAGTAGCAGACGCAAAACATGCATTACACAATGTGAAAAAGAAATATGGAATCGAAGGTAACGTCGAAGTGTATATCTTTAGGACTGAGAGACTTGTGGTGAGTAAGTAAAGAAATTGAAAATTGATAGTGGATAATTGAAAATTTTTATCCATTACAATCATCAATCATCAATCATTAAGTATCCATTATCAATTATTCATCTTCAATCCTCAATTATTATAATGTCCAACCTCGAAGAGTTAGAAAAGACCTTATGAAACAAGAAGACAAAGGAGGCTTTGTCTAAAAGTCTTTCTGGTACCTTTGGAACAGGACTTAGAGAGTTGTGAATATCATTGAATAATGTGTTTTGATCAAGTAAAACTCCTTCATGAACCTATGAAAAAAATCAAATAACCAAAGAATTAGAAGATTTTGAACAGAAACGAACTAAAAAAAGATCTATCAAAGTTTCATAATACCATATCACCTACGATGAAAAAAGTTCTCAGAGTGCTCCTGTTCTTGATGCCGATGATAGCATGCTATCTCGGGTTTTTGATTTCTTTTTTTGGAGGAACCCTTCCGTGAGATTTCTTTTGATGAGTATCACCTTTGTTGATTTTATTGATCAGTCTCATATTATTCCTATTTTTCGTGAATCTTAGTGCTCCGGATCTGAAGAAAATGGACATATTTTCATGGCAAATCTTCTTTGTCTTTTCCTTTATTGTTTTGGTTATTATCCATCGAGGATGATTGTTCATTCAAGATAGTTCAGTGTTCTTTCAAAGATATGGATTTCAGCTCCTTGCAGGAATCTTATTGATCATAGGGATTTTGGTGTTGATTCAGTCTAAAGAATGAGTCTTAAGTAATAGAGTACATGTAGATACCCTGATGATTCATTACTCTTGAGTGTTTGCG
Source organism: Candidatus Absconditabacterales bacterium (assembly GCA_937958645.1). Taxonomy (GTDB): domain Bacteria; phylum Patescibacteriota; class Gracilibacteria; order Absconditabacterales; family Absconditicoccaceae; genus JAHDCT01. The sequence goes on along the minus strand of CALGNI010000045.1, from coordinate 548 downwards.
TTTGCGTGATTCGTAGCTGTTTTCTTTTGATTGTATTCGTTTGGTGCGTTTAGGTCGATACCTTTTTCATGTGATGACTTGCAAAGTTCGCAAGAGGAGTTTATGAGCGTCATTTTCACCCCAGTGCGCAAATCTACTGAAGTAGTCCAGATCGGTAAGCAGTGAATCACAGAATTTTTGGAGAAAGATGTGAACGAGACTTTGCAATGATTTTTGCAATGATCTGTGCAGTGATCTTGAGATATAGCACCTTCAGAAGTTACATTTTTTCAAGAAGTAAAAAACTCCGTATTGGTAGCAGCCATAGAAGAAAAAAAAGAAGTGGACGAAACAATCTGTGCGTTTATGATCGACTTGATTGATGACAAACGAAACATCCCAGGATTGCAGTATTCAGTCGTGTTTTTGTTATTCCTGCTCTTATATCCGTTGTTGAGTGTAGTATTTGTTACGATCTGAATCTTGTCCTTTATAATCTTTTGACTGTGTAAAAAACTAGGATTATGGGATGTGAGGCAGTCGATGAAGTTGGTGGAGGAGATGGAGTA
>CALGNI010000044.1 GCA_937958645.1 Candidatus Absconditabacterales bacterium | reverse complement strand
GAACTTACTTTACGAGCGAATTGAAGTGTTGGTCTGATATCAAAACACCTTCGGTGTTTTGTGAAATTTTAGAGGACGTAAGCCTAGTTCTAAACTACTATATCAGCAATTTTCCTTGCCTCTAGGTGCCGAAGGTTAGATTACTACATCTTGACTATCACAAGAAATTGGAGGTGATAGAGTAAATTTTTCTTAACAGATAAAAAAATAACGTATGCACAGAAATGAAAAAACTAAGATTGCCATCAATGGGTTTGGGGACATTTCTAAACTAATCGGCAGAATTTTGACTGAAGGATATTATCCTAATCTCAATATTACTAGAGTAAACACTAAAAGTAGCACCATCAAAAGTCACGTTAATAGATTCAATCGTGATAGCACCTATCAGTTTCATTTGAATAAATATCGATCTATAGCAAGCAAAGATGGCGACAAACTAGTGATTACTAAGAAAGAAAGACTGAAGCAAAAAACTCACAAAATACACTGCTCTAATCAAGCAAACCCAATAAATATCAATTGGGGAAATGCAGACCTCCTCATTGAAAGCTCTGGTCAATTTAGAACCGCCGAGGCAATTAAACCCCATCTTAATGGCGCAGCAAACAAATCGATAGAACATATTATTCTAACGTGTCCACCAAAAGACGATTCTATCAAAATGTTTGCATTTGGTGTAAACGATCAGGCTTTTGATTTTTCTAAACAGAGAATCATTTCTAATGCAAGTTGTAGCGGAAACTGTGCGACACCAATTCTAAAATTTATTCATGATTATTTTGTCATTGAAATGGGTAATTTGAGTGGTATCCACTGCAACACTAACAGTGAGTATATCAATGATAATTATCACGCAAAAGAAGAGAATCGTGGAAGATCAAGCATCACAAACACAAAACCTATCACCACAGGTTTAGGAAAAAGTATTTTTGGACTTATGCCAGAACTTGAAGGAATCATCAATCCTAATATCATCAATCATAGAGTAATGACAAAAGGTTCGTTAATTACCTTCAATCTTAAAGTAAATAAAAAAATATCGAAAGATATATTCGTCAATGCTCTAGAAAATTATGAATACTTCGAAAATGGAATCATCAGTCTTGACTATGACCATATGACATCAATCGATGTGATAGGAAATTCATCATCAAGTGTGATCTCAGTTCCCACTATTGAAGTTTGGAATAATACAATTAGTTTTACAGCATTTTATGATAACAGAATGGGCTACTCTCACAGAGTTTGTGAACTAGCAAAAGCAATTCAAAAAGACAAAGCTCTAAATGCTCATAAATACAAAGGAGAAGCATTTCACAACAACATTTGATGCCAGATTGGCATTTATACCAAAAGCCCACTTCATAATTGAAGGGGGCTTTTCTTTTTTCTAAATTATCAATCATCAATTTTCCACTTTCAATTATATCGTCATCACCTCTTCACTCTTCGCTTTCACCATCGCATCGATTTGATCATTAGTTTTTGATGAGTGTTCATCGATCTTGTTTTCTATACTATGCCTGGTGTTTTCTGATATTTCATCTGCTTTGAATTGGAGTTCAGCTTGTTTACGTCCGTCATGTCTTTTATTTCTTACTGCTACCTTTGCATCTTCACCATCTCTATGCACTACCTTTGTAACATCTGCTCTTCTTTCTTTGGTCAGTGGTGGTACTTTGATCATGAGGTATTCTCCTTGATTCAAGGGTGTGAGACCGATATCTGCATCATAGATTGCTTTTTCGATATCAGCTAAGACCGCCTTATCCCATGGTTCGATTTTTAAGGTTTGTGGATCGATAATTCAAATATTCGCTACTTGATTCAACTTTTGATCCATTCCCCAAGAAACCACGTGTACATGAATTTCTTGCACAAGAGCTGTTGATGCTCTCCCCAACTGAAGTTTATTGAAAGTAGATTCTAAATGATCTAGGACTTTGGTACAGGCTTGTTCAAATTCTGATGTAATACTCATGAGGTTATAATTTCAAGATGTAAAGTTTGTTTCTTCTGAATTCAACAATTGTAAAGTGTAATTTTTCACCATCATCTCTAGCCAATAATGACCAAAAGAGCTGAAATAAGCTACTATCAGAAGTAATGTGAGTATAAATATCTCAAGGACAAAAACAATGATAATTTGCAAATACCCCCTATTTTCCTACAGTAAAGGGCAATATTTTACTTTATTTACTCCCTTTTATGAACTCTTATCTCTTTAAAACTATAATAAGCTGACTTTCACTCATACTCTTAACGGGTGCTGCTTCATTTACTTTCGCTCAAGATGCAGAAGGTTTGGATGAATTAGAAAACTTGCTTAGTGCATTGTTAGATGAACCTAATCCAGATGAACCAAACCCAGATGAACCTACTCCTGCACAACCTACAACTCAATCAGCAGAAGATATTCAAAGAAATCTGAATGGTGAAGATCCAATTGTGGAAGAAAAATCACCTACAGAAGCACTACTGGATGAAGAAGTTTGAGAAGATCATGACTCTGCAGAAGAAATTCTTGATGAAGATGAAAAATGGAAATATGCGGGAGACAAAGCATCATCAATCTCTGTTGAGGATTCAACGACCACATCTGCTAAATTCAAAATAACGAAAGTTCTGTATGATGGCGAAGAAACATCAAGATATAGAATTTATTATTCAGAACAATCTCTCGCAAGCCAAAAGTTAAATCTTATCAAGGATACGATAGTAAACAAAGTAGATGACCCAAAAGACAGCAACATGGTACATGTAGAATTGAAAGGCCTCAAAGCAGAAACAAGATACTATGTAGTAATCTCTCCAGTACACCCCACAGATGACACCATCGAGCCCCTCGAAGTAATTACTAAAGAATTAAACTTCACCACAAAATCAACCGAGCCCGTAAAAGAACCCGAACAGGAAGAACCAAAGGAAGAAGAAACTAAAAAAGAAGAACCCAAAGAGGAAGAACCTAAAAAGGAAGTAAAAATGGACTATCTAACGAAGATTACAAATTCAGTAAAAGATAATTCAGTCACTCTAAATCGAGATACAAGCGAAACAGACGTTGATAAAGTAAATGTAACGCTAAGACACACAGGAGAAAATAAATTTACTGAAATCTGAACACCACCATATAAAGATGGCTCTTTCACCTTCCAAGTAACTAAAGTAGGAACATATTTCCTTAAGCTCTCTGCATTAGATAAAGACTGAGAACTCCTAGGATCTGAAGAAAGCAAAACAGTAAAAGTAACCAATATTACTGATCCATCACAAGACGAAAAAGTAGTGGTAACCAATCCACCCAAAGTAGGTCCAACCACTGACCTTCTCATAGGACTTCTTATCTTCGCAATGATGATGTATATGGTAATGAGATTTAGAAGAGCAAAGTAATTGAAGATTAATAATGGAAAATTGAAAATTCATAAAGCATAATCGGATCTGGGAACAGGTTCGATTTTTTTATTTCGAAGATAGAATACCAAGAAGCTTGCTTCGTAATAGAAAAAAACAATTCCTACCAAGGATACCGCGAAGCTTGCTTCGACGGTAACATTCTTTGACTCTTATTGCCCCATTGCTTCATTGCATTATTGCCTCTCGTTCTTGCTTTCAACGCGTAAATAGGTATCTTTTTGCTGTTCGGAAGACCTCCTTGAGAAGAGTTGAGAAATGAATTGGTTGGTAATTCACCATCAATTACTTCATTTCTCATTTCTCCGCGGCGGATTTCGAATATTTTTATTCATTATTCTCATACATGATTACAAAAAAAGAATTTAAAGAAATTACCCACACCACCAACTGGCAAGGGAAAGACATTCACTTTTCTACAGGAAAATTTGCTCCTCATTCTGAAGGTGCAGTGACTATTAGTATGTGAGGAACCAGCCTCTTGGTGACCGCTATTATGGAAAAGGATCCCGATCCAAGTAGAGACTTCATGCCTCTTGCAATTGATTTTCGTGAATCATGGTACGCAGCTGGGAAGATCTGAGGAGGGAGATTCAACAAAAGAGAATGAAGACCTTCCGATGAAGCAGTATTGTATTGTAGACTTACTGACAGACCACTGAGACCTATGTTCCCAAAAGGAATGATCAATGATACGGTCATTACGATATCACCTTTATCTCTAGATAGAGAAATCTCACCTGGAGAACTATCAATCATTGGATCATCTGCTGCACTTATGATGGCTGGGATCCCATTCGAAGGACCAGTATGAGCAGTGAGAATAGGATATGTTGATGGAGAGTACATCACTCATATGACAGATTCACAAGCAGAACATGCTATCTTGGATCTCCATCTAGCTGGGAAAAAATGATCAATCAACATGATCGAAGCTGGAGCAAATGAATGTGACCCAGAGATATTAAAGGAAGCAATGAAAAAAGGACAAATCATCATCGATGAAATATGTGATATCCAAGAAGAGTTCCTCGCTAAACTTACTATCACGCAACAACAACCCACCAAAAACATCTACACTCCAGAGATGATGGAGCAAGCGAAATCAATCATTTCTCACGATAAACTAAAAAAGCTTCAAGAAATAGGAGCTGACAAAAAACAATTTGATGCAGTATACTCAGAATTATCAAAAGAACTCGCTGATGCTCTCGCTGACGAAGTAGCTTCAAGTGACTCTGAACGAACATCATCGAAAGTGAAATCTTGTTTCTTTGATATGATGAAATATTTCTTGAGAGATCATTTCTTGGAAACAGGAGTAAGAGTTGATGGGAGATGAGCTGAGGATATTAGACAAATTTATTGTGAAACACACACGGTGCCCAAAGCTCATGGAACAGGATTCTTCTGGAGATGAGATACGCAAGTTCTTTCATTCCTTACGCTATGAGGACCAAGTGATGCACAGTTATTAGACAATATGGAATACGATGGAGAAGAAAAAAGATTCATCCATCATTATAAGATGCCACCATTCTCAAACAACGAAGCGAGAATGATTAGAGGGACAAACAGAAGAGAAACAGGTCATGGAAGATTAGCTGAAAAAGCACTCCTCCCGATGATCCCAAACAAAGACGAATTTCCCTATACGATTAGATTAGTGTCTGAAGTACTAGGATCATGAGGTTCAACATCTATGGCATCAGTATGTGGATCAACACTTGCGTTGATGAGTGGATGAGTACCTATGAAAGCGCCTGTATCAGGAATCGCGATGGGGATGTTGAGTAACGATGATAAACAAGTGATTCTTACAGATATCAAAGGTACAGAAGATTTCATCGGAGATATGGATTTCAAACTAACCGGTACATCTACGGGAATCACTGCTATCCAAATGGATACGAAACTCAAATGAATCACGATAGATAAGCTATTGGAAATGGTGGATAGATCAAACAGCGGTAGACAAGACATCTTGGAATACATGCTTCAGACTATCGATAAACCAGCCGCTAAGGTATCAGAAAACGCTCCATCAATCATGACTCATAAGATCAAAGCTGAACAAGTAAGAAAAGTAATTGGTCCAGGTGGATCAATGATTACAAAAATCATCGAAGAAGCAGGTGGATCTGATAAAGTAAATATCGATTTCGAAGATGATGGAACGATCTTCATTACAGCAAAAGACAGTGCCGCTTGAACCAAAGCTCGAGAACTTATCCAAAACGTCGTTCGAGAACCTAAAAAAGGTGATGTAATGGAAGGGAAAGTAACCAGAACAGAAGCGTACGGGATCTTCGTAGAGATCAAATGAGGAAATGTATGACTCGTTCATGTAAAAAACCTCTGACAAGGATTTATCGAGGACGCCTCTACCCTTTTCAAGGTGGGAGACACGATGAAAGTAGAAGTAATGGGAATGGATAAAGGGAAATTACAGTTGAAGAAGGCTGAGTAAGGAAAATTCAAACGAAGGGACGCATTCGGTAATGCGTCGCGTGAACAAACATCTACGCATGAAACCAAGTAAAAAGCCCTTCTCGAAATCGAGAAGGGCTTTTTTATTTTTTCATAGTTATTTCTTTGCTTTAGCAGTACCTGATTACTATCATTACATTATTTACTAGCATACGTAGATATCTATGCCTAAACTCAAAATATTTCCTTACGAAGGAAACGAGATTAGTTTTGAATTTGAAGATAAAAATAGAATGATAAACGCTACGCAAATGGCAAAAGCATTTTGAAAACTAGTATGAGGATTTCTTCGTCTCCAATCAACAAAACAATACATACTACTTCTTCAAAAGCGTTATGCAGATCTGCATAACGAAAATCATACCGAAGTAATAAGGGTAATACAATCATGAAATCCTCAACTCCAATGAACTCGAATGCACGAAAAACTTGCTCTAAAATTTGCTGCACGACTTTCTCCTAAGTTCGAGCTGCGAGTCTATGACAAAATTCATGAGTTACTCACCACCGGGAAGACTACAATGCAAATCACACCAAGAGAGAATATCATTCAGAGCATTCGTATGATTACTGATCAACTAGAAGTAAATGGAAAAGATATTATACGACTAAAAGATAGCATTCATCTCATGAAAGATTCTCTCCAAGATCTTGAAGCAAAGATAATAAGCATTGATGAAAACTATTACAGCATCTCAGGATACTGTAATCTGCATAAGATCGAGTGTCCACTAGACCAAGCACAGACATGGTGATGCGAAGCAACTAGATTTAGTAAGAAAAATTCTACCCCTATAGGTAAAGCATATGATGCTAAGTATGGGGAGATTAATACATACCATAAAGATGTGCTGAAGAAGATAGTTTTGAAAAAATAAAAAACCCTTCTCAAAATCGAGAAGGGCTTTTTTATAATTTCATCCATACTTATTAGTCCTTACAACTTAACAGGGACTAACAGTGTTCTATTTTCATAGAACGCTCTAAGTATTCAGTAAAAATATACTGTAGTTTTACCAAAAGTTTCTTTCTGATCTTAGCTTTTTTATGAATAACACTAATACTACGGACATACTTTTCTTTATCATTACTAATAGTAATCAAGCCATCATCTACCGATATGGAAAACAGTACATCGTTTATAGTAAGCTGATTTTTAAGAATTATATTTTTTTCAGAAGCATGAAGCAACACTAAATTATTATCAGAGTCCAGTGCTATTCGAAGACTTACTTGAGGAAACGCAATTCCATTATTAACCATGAACTTTACATCACTTCTATACATCGATAATACTGGCTCACCTTTACCTAAAACAAATTTATTAACAGTTTGTTGAAATTCTTTTTTCTTCATACGTTTAGTTTTTTATTTTTAAATATTTTTTTTCTTCGACACCATCTGAGTCATAAATGCATTGAACAGAAGAACGATTTTTTTCAATAACTTCTTGCGACGCTTAGGATCGTTATGATACAGCGTAATTGAGTAATTATATCTCTCATTTTTACTAATGACGATCTTTGACATATAAGGATCGTTAGTGCCTTTTATCCAAAAATCTGTCGTACATACTGATTCACCGCTCAACTCAAGTCTTCCAGTGGTTAAATCTTCATGAATTAGCAACAAACGACCTTGCTCGTCTAACATAAACTCTAATGTATCAGTCTCGATAGTTTTCATTACTCGACCACTGGTGTCAATAATAAATAATAGTTCATTACTAGATATTTTTATTACTGTCTCACTGAGTATTTTTTTTGCATCCCAATAAGATTGATAATGCTCTTTCATATTCTCAATTTCTCTCAAGATGTTTTTCATAATTATCTATTTTTATTTTTCATTACAAAATCCTAGAGCAAAATCGCCCTCCTCGTTTTTTATCTCCTAAAGACCAAGAAATAAATAATATATAAGATGAATCTAATGTCAACACAATCAGTCCCCACCCATTGATTTTAGCGGGCAAAGAAGTAAATTTAATCAATCATCAAGTATCCACTTTCAATCTTCAATTATCCTCATGTCCCTCCTCTTCGAAACCCTCAAATGACTCTTTCTCACATTGACGATTTTATTGATTCTCTTTCTTACGATCTGAGGAAATCTTTTTGATCAGGCGACATTCACGAGCATCAATGCTACGCTGATGCCTGCATATCTACTCCTGACAGGGATCATCATCTGATATATTATTAATCTCCTTGCTACAGAAGGAACTGAAACTGAAGAACAACTTTCCAACAATAGTTCTAGTGCGTATATGCAAGGCTTGATCATCGGTATCTTCCTTGCTTTGTTATATATTTTCGTGGGGTAGACTCGCAACGATTTCATTATTTTTTGATTTTCTTTCTCACTTATTTATGAAAAAATTAACTCTCAGTATACTTCTCATCTCTTGTAGCATAGGACTCAGTGCCTGTTCTTCTTCATCAGATATGAGTGATGCAGTATGGACCAGCTTTGGAGAGATCTATGAACTTCAAATTCCACTAGAGTTCGAAAATATCAATCCCAAACTCGTAGAAAACAAAGAAATCACCAATAGAGTGCTGCTTTCGTACAAGAAAGAAAACGAAGATGTTTTTGATGACAATATCGTAGTGACACTTTCTGAAGTAGGTCCTAGCCTTGATTATGAACAATTTTGGACAGTAAATAGTAAAAGACTGCAGACCTCACTTGCAGGATATATCCCAGGAGAACAAAAAAGAGTCTCGTTCGAATGTGATGGTGAAGAAATTAATGGATTGTTTGTCACCTTTGATGTAAAAAACACCTTCTCTGACATCCAAGAACTCACCTATCTTTCTCAGTACCAATTTGTTCACCAAGATAAATGATATATCGTTTCATATGCAGGAGTCGATGCTAAGATACGTGATAAATCTGATAGTCGATTAAGTAATGTTCGCTGTATAGTTCAATGATTACCGTCGAAGCAAGCTTCGCGGTATCCTTGAGAGGAATTGTTTTTATTTACTACGAAGCAAGCTTCTTGGTATTCTTTTTTTCGAAATAATTAAGTTTAACGACTGTTGTGCTTTATTAAAATTTGGATGATATTGATTAATAATGTTAGTTAGATTTGCATAACTATTACTGTTCAATTTTGGTTCATTTTTCTGTCCATATCCAATACATGGCAGCAAAAACAATAGTGGTAATAAGTATTTTTTCATAACTTTTCTTTTACATAGTTTTGGAAATATTCTTGATTAATAGAGTCATTTATCAGTTCATTTGCATACATTGAGAATATTTTGATCAACTTATTCTCTCTA
>CALGNI010000043.1 GCA_937958645.1 Candidatus Absconditabacterales bacterium | reverse complement strand
CATCCGTACACAGCCTTATTAAGTCCTCAAAGTCTTTTTCTTTTATCATTCATCTTCACGCCTGCATCCCTGTTATCGATTTCATTAGTTCATAATTCACCTCTCCTTCATCCGTACACAGCCTTATTAAGGCCTCAAAGTCTTTTTCTTTTATCATTCATCTTCCATTCTGCATCCCTGTTATCGATGAGAAACTTTCATTACCAGAGATATTTTTTATCTCATGATAAGATAATTCTGATATACCGAGCACTCAAAGCAGTGACTGGTTAGCATACATAGCTGTGATAGGAGATGTAGATTTTTTCTGCTTTGATTGCTGTGATCTGTGGAGTATCACTAAGAGGTTATAGGAAATTTCTTTTCTAACCCTATCTACAACTACTCAAGACTCATCTTGTAAATTTTTCTCTATCGAGCGATCTATTTTTTCTAGTAATTTTGAAAAATTAGGCTTTTGAGTAATTCAAAAGCCCTCCAATTTATTTGATAAATATCATCGTCTTTGCGTTTCGTATGGTTGTTTCATATAAGATCACTATGGTAAATCTCAACATCTTTGAAAATCGTTCACTATGGATTCTGAAATTTGCTTTGCATATATCACTTATAACCAAGCACTTCGTTCACATATAGGTACATCATAAATTCAGAACGACGAACTATACTAATATCTTCCTTCTCTCTTCTTTCTTCTTCCCTCCAAATTCTAATTTCTAAACTCTAGCTCCCATTCCATCTATAAGGAGTCTGCCCACTACTATCAAACTTCACATAACTATTGCTTCCTCACAATCATCCATTCCATCTATATAGTGTTTGCCCTGAACTATCAAACTTTTGATATTGTTGATCTAGTGAACATCATCCGAAACCATTTGGTGATGTTCATGCTTTACAGTTGTATCCTGTATTAGTAGATCCTGAAGTTCCTGTTGGGTTTCTTCTTCCATCAGCTAGGAAATTGTGACTTGGTAATGAGTTTGCATATTGGATCTTTGCGTATGATGAACTCACGTTAGTTGAACTTTGATATGGTGATGCTGAACATCCTCCGTAACCATTTGCTGAAGTTCATGCTTTACATGCGTATCCTTCATTGGTGGTTTTTGATCATGATTTCCCGTAGTTGGTAGATGAATATCCTCCACCAATACCGCTAGAGTATCATGTATTTCCTGTTTGCGTTGATGATTTCCATAGTGGGATCGCAGCTTGTCATGCAGTGATTGCTCCATTTGCAGCAGAACCTCGAAAAGCATCATCAAGCTTTGTACATCCTCCGTATCCGTTCGGAGCTGTTCATGCTTTACATTCATATCCACTCTTGGTGGTTCCTCATCCTACTGATCCAAGTCCTTGTCCTCATGTATTCCATCGTGTTCCACAACCTCCATTTCCATCGTCTACATATCCATACGGACAGAAGTTATCTCCTTCACATCCTCCATTGATCGCTATACCAGGAATATTAGGACAAATATCTGAGAAATCGCATATTCCGTCTCTATCTGAATCTCATCATCTAGTCGAACAACCTGAATCAATCGGTTGATAATGATTGAATCCTACACTAGGACATCCATAATTATTGATCAATCCGAACTGTGAAGGACAATGATCTTCATCGTCGCACACACTATCACGATCAGAATCTATACATCTATATGATGGAGAAACAGCTCTTTTTACACGAGCCACAGGAAGCACTTCACATGCATCTCCATTTCCTCTATTATCCAAGTATCCATTTCTATCTTCTTGTCTTGGGTTGTATTCATTTGGGCAGTTATCAAGAAGTCCACATACTCCATCGTCATCAGCATCTCCTCATTTACCTGCACAAGCATCACAAACACTTCCTTCATCTATACTTCCATCACAGTCATTATCTCTACCATCACAAGTTTCTGCTCTAGGAACACATACTGGTTCACAGACATTTCCTTCATCCACTCTTCCATCACAATCATTATCTCTACCATCACATACTTCGTTTCTTGGAACACATACTGGTTCACAAACACCACCTTCGTCAGTGCTTCCATCACAGTCGTTATCTCTTCCATCACAGATTTCTGTACTAGCAGTCACCACTGCCTCACAGTAATCATCTCGATATCCGTTAATACAATTTTGGAATCAAGCATCACAAACTCCTAGTGAATTACCTGAACAAGCTCTCGTATCGCCATGGACACATTCTTTTATGATTTCTTGTTCTTCACATGCATCTCCTCTTATATCTCCATAACTATCTCTTTGATTAGCGTTAGATACATAAGGACAATTATCTTCTAAGTCACATACTCCATCGTCATCTGAATCTCCTCAGAGATTGAGACAGCTAGGAACAGTTTCACAAGCATCACCTTTTCATGAGTTATCTTGATATCCATTATCATCATCTTGAGATGGATTGTATTGCGTCGGGCAATTATCATCAAAAGTACATACGTCATCATTATCTTCATCACCTCATCTTTGTGCACAAGGATCTTGGCAAAGATCTAGTACAAAACATGAATCTGATGCTCAACCGTTTGCTCAAGCACAAGTCCATGTATCTTCTGATCCACATACAGTATCATTGAGTCCTCTTGGTGTTCATCATAAACATTTTCCAAATGATGAGGCACAAATTCAGGTTACTGGAGTTGGAGCTGGTGTAGGAATATATACAGGTGGTTGTGGTACGTATACTGGTGGTTGTGGAGTTGGTGTAGGTGCACAAATATCTTGAACTGAACAAGAATCTGAACTTCCTCCATTCGCTCAAGCACAAGTCCATGTATCTGACTGTCCACATGATGAATTGTTCAAGTTGATTGCTAATCATGATGTACATGAACCAAATGAAGATCCACAGTTTCCATACGTAGGAACTACAGTACAAACATCAGGAATCATACACCATGCATCAGTTCATCCATTAGTCCCAAAACAATCCCATGTATCATCTTGTCCACATGCAGTATTGTTCTGATTACCAGCATTTCATAAAGTACAAGATCCAAAACTTGTTCAACAAGATCCGTTTTCTGGTTGCACTTGGCAAGTATCAGCAATTGAACAATAATCACTCGATCATCCATTTGATCAACCACAAGACCAAGTATCGTCTTGTCCACATGCTGTGTTATTCATATTAGTCGGTGTTCCGGTATGACATGATCAAAAATCTCGTCAACAATTTCCGTTTTCTGGATGGACAGCACAGACATCTGGCACTGAACAATAATCGTTTGATCATCCGTTTGATCCATTACATGACCATGTATCATCCTGTCCACAGCTGGTATCGTTATGATTTGCTGCTTGACCTGATACACAAACTCAGTAAGCGCTTCCACATTGTCCATTGGTCGATGGGCAATGATCAGGAACTGAACAATAATCGTTTGATCATCCGTTTGACCCATTACATGACCATGTATCTGCTTGACCACAGCTGGTATCATTATGATTTGTCGCTTGACCAGAAGTACAAGATCCATATGAGCTTCCACATTGTCCGTTAGTTGAAGGACATGGGTCTGGCACTGAACAATGATCAGTACTTCATCCATTTGACCCAGTACATTTCCATGTATCTGCTTGACCACAAGAAGTATCATGAATTGATGCTGGACTACCGCTTGTACATGAACCTAAGGACCATCCACATGTTCCATTGGTTGATGGAGTATCACAGGCATCACCTGCACCATCATAGTCTGAATCTTGTTGTCCAGGGTTATATACTCATACACAATTATCTACTACATCGCAAATACCATCACCATCGGTATCTCATCCTGATCCACAAGGTGAAGTATTTCATGTGTTTCATGTATTTCACGTGTTTCATCAATTTCCTGTAGGATCACAAGCATCACCAAATCCATCATTATCTGAATCTGCTTGATTTGGATTGTATACACCAATACAGTTATCAGAAACATCATCAACTCCATCACCATCGACATCGGTGAATCATTGAGTTAATACAAGTCCTTTCTGTTCAGCCAATGCAGGTGCATACGATGCTATCCCTGATAAATATGCTTGATGTCCTGCTAGGATAGCCAAAACAAGTCAAAGTAATCATAGAAAAATGTTTTTCATAAGAAAACAAATGATAAAAAATTATCTTTATCGAGTTGTTTTGTTTATGATTTTTGTTTTTTGAATTCTATAACCTATGTTTACTGATTTTATTAAATTTGTCAAGTCTATTCTGAAATAAATACGTGTATCTTCAAAAAATTATCTCATCTAAAAAAAATAAAGAGTTCCTTTTTCTCTTTATCTCTTCTTTATTCTGCATTCTGCATTCTGCATTCTATATGCTCCTTTTTACTCTCCCAACTGTCTTCTGATCTCAGCAAGGCTTGTTACTCATTCCAATACTTTCAATACAGCATTGTGTTCAAGAGTTAAATATCATTCTTTCTTAGCGATTTCTAAGATTTCGTATGAATCCTTTTTTTGCATAATAGCTTTGGTAATCGTTTCATTAACATCCAATGCTTCAAGTACCGCTACTCTTCCTTTGTATCCTTTTGATCTAGAACGCTCTCCACCCTTAGGGCGAACTAAAGTTCCAGTATATTCCGCTTTGATTCCTTTCGTATGAGCTTTAATTTCTTTGATCATTGAGTTGAGGTATTTTTCATCAGTTGCACTAGGTGTATATGTCTCTTGCGTTGCCAACTTTCTTATTAGTCTTTGCCCAATAATAGCATTGAGCGCAGATCAAAGCATATAAGGTTTTACTCACATATTCACAAGTCTAGCAATCGAATCGATCGAAGAATTGGTATGTAAAGTCGAGATCACCAAATGTCATGTCAGTGCTGCATTGATAGCCATCTCTGCGGTTTCTAAAGATCTAATTTCTCACACCATAATAATATCAGGATCATGCCTTAGCACACCTTTCAATCATTCCTCAAAAGTATATCACTTCTCCGCATTGATTTGCGATTGTTCAATACCTGGCAGCTCATATTCTACTGGATCTTCCAGAGTAATTACTTTTCTTTCTGGTGAATTCAAATAATTGATCAATGAATATACTGTCGTGGTTTTTCAGGAACCTGTTGGTCCAGTCACCAAGATCAATCCAGAATGTTTTGCAAGTTGTTCTTCCAATAACTTTGTATGATAGCTACCAAATCAAATATCTTCAAAAGTCATAAGGCCCTTACGTGCATCCAAAAATCTCAGGACAATACTTTCTCACCTAAGACCAGGAAGGATACTTGTTCTTACATCAATCTTAATATTTTCGTCAGGCTGCTGCACTTCAATATCAAACCTCCCATCTTGCGAGGTATCATCGAGATTCATTTTCGCACCCGAAATAAATTTCATCTTCATAGTGTACTTTCTCCATGAAGCGTGCGTAAAAATCGTAATGGTTTCTAAGACACCATCTCTTCTAAGACGCATCACTACTCAGACTTCTTCAGACTGAAAATGCACATCAGAGGCACCAGCTTGATAACTAAGCGCTAACAATTGATTGATAAATTCTTCTTCGGTATATTTATCTTGCTCTTGGATCATCTTTTTGATAAGAGTTACAGCAATATCACCTCTGGAGTTCATTTTTTCAAGATCATCAGCTTTGACTTTTGCTTGTTTGTCTTTCAGCAATCAAAACCAAGCAAGTGCAGTTCAAAACGATGTAGTATCTGTATAATAAATTTCAAGTTCAAAGTCTTGCATCAAGAGTCTATCTTCTACTTGATGAAATAAACCAGGAAAGTCGTTCGTCGTAAGCACCTTCAATATATTACCTTCGCGCCCAAACACCAAGGTACGAGCCTTTGTACTGGTACTTTCATCAACCAAAGAAAGTGCATCAAGCTGAGGCTTAATTTTCTGGACATCATCATAGGTATAAATGTGGGCCTGATTGTTCATAGTAGTTGGAAAAATACTACTATAAGTATATGAGTGAGGGGTGATTTTGTCAAAAATTACTCAGCTTTATTCGTGAAATTATTTCATAAATCTTTAGAAATGGTGTTTTTGACTCCATCAGATCAGGAGTACATTCATGATAAATTCGCATTCTGCTTAAACTGTGTATGAGGTGCTTTTCAACTAGAATCTGCATCATACACCGTATTGACATCGTAGAACTCTTTCTTGCTTCCTTTAGTAGGCGTTAAAACAAAAGCATTACAAGGAACATTTCCAGTAATAAGGCTATTATTGATATTACTAGAGGTGAAAAAAACATTTTTGAAGCTCGTGACTATTTCTCAATTCATATCTACATCAATAGTAAATTTCTCTGCTCTCTTATTCTTTGTTGCGAATTGTAATTCCTCCTTCGTATTAGTATCTAGATCACTCATATGTAAAAATGGAGCAAACTTAGGTTTCTTACTACGCAGATCTCAGGTTAACACATCAGCTACGAGAATATTCATAAGTCTTTTTGAGGATTCATCATCTGCCAAAAAATCTTTGATTCTAATCTTTTCACCATTACTGAGTGTAAATAACTGATTGCTAGCATTCATTTTTGCAACTTCCTCCACTAATGCATCAGCTAATTCTGGCTGAATCTCCGGATCTATTTCATTTGATGTAATTTCTTTATCTTGTTGCTCATACATTCTTTCCAAAGCGTTTCTCACGAGCACTTTCATTTCATTGATTGTACACACTACTCTGATTCTACAAATCAACGACAAAATCTTTTGTACTAAGAAAAATTCTGGATGTGCTCTACCAGCATTATTTGCATTGATCCATGGCACTATTTCTCCTTCAACACCATATGAATACCCTTTGTCAGAGATGAAAATAGCTTTTGTTTTACTTGCACTAAATCAGTCATTTTGTCATTTCGCTCTTACTGATCTCTCCTTCTCCTTTCGTACAAAATTCATGTCTGGATGATGTGAAGCTAGCTCGTCTCATATAAGTTCTCTATTTTTTTCATTTGTCTTCAAAGAAGCAAAAATTCAAGTTGTACTCATCTCGAATCATTGGACATCACTTTCACCTTTGCTAGGAATCTGATACGTAAGGTCAGCCAATTTAAAACGTTCCGCTAGATATTGAGCTAGAGCTCATTGCAATCTAGCAATGATTTTCACCTCTTCTTCTGATAGCCTCCCGTTTTCATCCAATGGAGGTTTAGGAAAATATTTCAAACGAAATCAAAACAAATCGGAAAAAGTAGTGACATCTGCTCCTCACATCAACTTTAGCATAATCGATTTCAACTCTTTTAATCTAAACTTTTTATGGATCGTAATTCCAAATTCTTCTTCAATCTTTTTGAATCATGGAAATTCATCTAATCACGCATTTAGGTATTCACTATATTCTTTCAATTCTTCTTCATCCAAAATTGTGTTGATATACAAAAATCCAGTAAATGGATTCAAGAATCCACCTCTATGTTTCTTCACCTCTCACTTATCTTGCTTAGACATATCTTTTGGAAGATCTCTGAACAACTGATGAATCATTCTCAAAAAATCTTCTGTTTTCAATGTCATATAATCACGGTCTTGCATCGAATCAAGCACAGATTGATCAAAGACCTTGCTTTTATCAAAAACAGGATCCCAGTCATTCATAAATTCGATAGATCTAAGAAATGTTTTGTGGAAAAATTTCTTTCCTGCTAGGGTCATCTCTAAGAACGTTCATTCGCTATTTTCCTTGAAGTACTCCATTTTTCTTGACCCTGATAATTTATAGAGACATTGCAAATAATCTGATCAACGAGCTGGTCAAACTTTGTCAAAAGTTGTTCTTTTGTCTTCACTCAACATAGAACCAAACGAATTTGTATCGAATCATTGAACTTTATGTCTCACATCAATAGCTTTTCAAGCCTCCAAAATATCCTTTGCAGCTCCTTGAATAGTTTCTCGTACGTCTTTCATGGTCTTTCATGCTAATGGATCTCTTGCAGCCAATTCTTTGATTTCTTTGATAATGGTTCTTCTTATCTTTTGAGTATTAAATATTTTCGGATCAATAGGAGTCATTCTTTTATCTCGTCTTCGCGAGTACTTTTTCTCTTGATTATAATCTACATAAGGAATATGAAAATCAGGCCATTCACGTGTAAAACTTGATGCAATAAAGCTATTTACATCTCTTTTGAATTGGTACAGAATTTCACTAGCTGCTGATTCTGTTTCTTTATTCTCAAATTTTATTTCACCCAAAGACAGATTTGTTTTATTTTTTAAGATTTCAGAAAAATTTACGTTGCCTCCTTCATACTCATTTGCTATTATTTTTTCTGGGTCCATTATTATATAACTCACTGTAAACAAAATATTCATCACCATATAGTATACATATACCCGATTATTAAGCAAAATTCCAGCACAAAAAAATCACAGCGGTCTCCCGCCATGATTACATTGATAATGGAGGGGGGAATTCCTCCCTACTAACTTACCTATTTCACATTTAACAAATCCAACTTCACTCCTTCATAGATTCCTACTTCTCTGGTCTTGTTTGCATTTACTTCAAGGACATACGATGCGAGCGTTCCTTCTGGAGGCCCAAAAAGCTGACAATCATTAGCTTCTGAGTCTTCCGGTGAACATGGTGGAGCGTATTCTTTTACATAAAGCACTTCTCCTTCTTCATCCAACCAAATCATATCCAAGGGAATGAGAGTATTTTTCATCCAAAATTCATGGATTCATGGGTTTTGAAAAACGAACAACATTCATGCATCATCAGCCATTTCTTCTACTCACATCAGTCATTGCTGAAGTTGCGCAGTGGTTGATGCAAGTTGAACATTGAAACAATCAGTACCATTACACACTTTAGCATCTCAAGATGGCGTTCCATCATCACCAGTAGCTCAACCTCATGAACATCACACAAGAATACTAGAGAAAAGCATCACTCATAAACTAAGAAATATCTTCTTCATAGAAATTTATAAATTAAAAATCGAATAGTAAAAAGGTAGCAATTATCGCTTCTAATGCAAACTGAAGTAATCGCTTTTTTTCTTTTTCCACACAGCTGACTGTCTTGGAAGCAAGTCTCTTTGCTCAGGCTCAAGCAAACAAGCGATTGACTCTTCCATAAATTGACCTCATTGACTCGCCTTCGCCAAGATCATATACTTTTTATCCAAGTGTTTTTCAAGATATAAGGATAAAGCAGTTCAAAGATGTATGGCATTATCATGATGTTCAAAACGCGACGATGAATATCATATTTTTTGTAATTCTGATACGGTATGGAGCGTTTGGGTTCACGTAAGAAAGATATGTTCTGCAGACTGGGAAAGCATTCCTGCTAAAGTCTCATGTGCTTGGACTGAAAAATCTCCAAGTTCATTCATATCACCGATACAGTACAACAACTCATACTCCGGATAAAGTTCATTACGAACGGTGATGGTTTGCTTGATCGTGGCTGCCATACTCTTGGGAGAAGCATTATAACTACTATCAACAATCAATGAATCATATGGACCATGAAACAATGACCATCTTCCTGGTTGGAGCTCAAATTCAAGATATTCTTGTGGTGCCACAGCAAGTCCCAATCTTTTTCATACGATCATTGCTAACTCTACACCGATACTCGTATATGACGCTGAAATTTCTCAGACAAGATTGCTTTGTAAAGATACTATCTCCTCATGCCCTTGATCTAAGACAAAATTTGATAAAATACGGTCTCCAGAATCCTTAATCATACGATATTGTTCAAACCCTATATCCTGCTGCTCTCATGAAACTGATCCATACGAAAGAACATCAACTTCAATCTGATTAAGAAGATCTTTCATATATAGCGCTGATCATGGATACAAGACAAGCTCCTTCGCTGCGAGCAACAGCTTTCCCTTCTCTACCAAGATCTCATCAGGACTTTCAAACGCTTCGCTATGCACCATATCCAGTCACGTAAACAACGCACAATGAGGCACACATATTCCCAACAATTCATCCATATCTCCTGGCCCATCTATTCCATATTCTAGCACCATCACTGCTGGAGTTGACGAAGAAAATAGTGCAGAAAATCATTGAAATAATGCTCTCATCGAACCAAATACTGTGGGCGTAAATGAACGTATGTCTAAGATTGATAATGCTAAGCCAATTTCTGAATTGAAGTTCTTAGGAGAAGTAATAATGCTCGTATCAGGCAATAAAGTCTCCAACACCTGACTTATGATCATCCTAGAAGTCGTTTTTCACATACTTCCCGTAATACCGATAATATAGGGATCTTTCCCCTTCAAATAACGCTTTGCGCATCGTTGAAGTAGCTTACTAAACATTTTTTTATTCATAAGTCGATAGCTAACTAAAAACAGGACGGTATTTTTTGTCTTTTGAGTGATATTCTTCTATAGTAGAGTAAATGTAAGTGAAATCTAGAGCTAGACTCTTTGCCTAATGATTCTTTTAATCAAAAATACAAATGAACACAAACAACATGAAGTACTTGATTATGTCAGCAATAGTTATTACTCTGATAGGTTTTCAAGCAGTATATGCTCGACAGTTACCTCTAAACGAAATATCAGACCCTAGCTGCAAAGCAACACATCGAACTGAGCATGGTTCCTCATGTAAATTAGCGTTCATACTTCCTGAAGAAACAGTAATCAGCTGACCACAGAAAACAAGTCAAAAGCTTCTTTTCTCAGTGCTGTATGAATCATCATATCATACAAATGATGGGGAAACTTGAGGACATCCAGGGATTGATATAGTTTCCGCTAAAGGAACTCCTTTATATGCTATTCATGACTGAATTGTTGAAAAAAGTGAGCATATCAATGGCTATGGAAATACGGTCATTCTCAAGCATCAAGATGGTGATGATATTATCTATTCAAGCTATGCTCACCTTGACAAGAGTCATGTAAGCGCTTGAGAGAAAGTTCTTTGATGAGAGCTGATTGGTGAAATTGGAAATACAGGATTTACGATGGGTCCGTTGTGAAATCATGTAGATTTTCAAATCATTACTGCAGCGTCTCCAACGACTCCTTATGCATACGCAGACTGTGATACTGGGTATATGGAAGCAGTACAGCACTGACTATGTAAAACGCAACTCCATAAAGCCACTCACAACCCATTTGAATTCCTTCATAACAAAATAAACAAAGAAATCGAAATCGAATTGCTCATTGAGGGCAGTAAAGACCAAGAAATACTCAAGACACCAATACTCTTGGAGAACAAGAACGAAACACTAAATAAAGTGCAAGAGTTCTTAGAAAAAAACGAAAACTTCAAGGAATCAATTATACAATGAGAGCAAGCAAAAAAACCTCTTACAAGTGCAGCTTCAGTTACGAAAAAAGAAATTGTTCTACCTAAGTCCAAAGTAGATACTATCGAAAGAGACTCCTTACCATTTGATCTAACAGCCACGGTTTCTACTGAGACTCTTTGAGTAGGTCGTTTATGAAAAATCAGTTTTGAACTCAAAGACAAACAAGGAAAGCCATTATCAGGTCTCTTGAGTAAATCAGTAACAATAAACACTAATTCCGATACCCTCAAACTCTACTTTGATGAGTTCCAATTCGTAAGCCAAGGAAAAAAACAACTTCTATTCAAATGACAAAAAAGCTGAATGACGACCTTAAGTATTGCAGTGGATGGTCAAGTAATACAGAAATTTGAGGTCGAGGTTGAATAGAGATGTCTTTCTTGCCTAATACATCCAACCTATCTTTGCATCAGTAATTTACCATTATCTAATTTTTCTAACCTTTCTACATACTCAATCCAAAAGTCTGAATCAAATATCGTAAGATGACACTCATCGTACCACATAAGAACATTCATCGAGCTGTATCCGCTAGAAATAGTGATCGAGTTCGCTTTTTGAGTAGGGCTTTATTGGTTGCTTCATATACTCCATACACCACCATCCCAAAGATCATTCACATACTAAATGCATCTCATGCATCATTCACAGCTGGAGAGTTCACCACAAAAATAAGTAAACCTCACGCCATCAATATCCAAACGATCAATGCAGCCAATCGATCAACTTCTTTTCTTAAGAGTTTTTCAATTTTGCTATGAAAAAATTTAATAATCAAACTTGCTCAAAGAATATCAAGCATTGCATACACAGCAATTGCTATAAGAAGAAGGATTCATCAGTGCATATTATTTTCTTGGAGTTAAAAAAACTTTTTGCTTTGCTAGGAGTGCTTGCGCTACGTGATGGGCATATTCTGGGATTGATCAACATGCATCATTTTCTATTTTTTTAATATTATTATCAATCTCTGCAAATAGATCGTTTCAAGCCTTTAAGATTTCGGGTGTTGGAGTCTGTAATCTTGTTCATGAAAGAAAAACTTTTCGATCATTGTATCTACGTTGAAAGTCTTCTTTTCATTCTCTAAGTTTTTCATCTAGACTAACAAAGTAATCTCTAGGTCATGTATCTCTCAACGAAGCTAGAAGTTCATCAGCTAACTTACTCGTATAAAATAAATATTTCTTATGAACATCAATCATTAATTTATTCACTGTCCCTTCATCATCAATAATATCGTCACTCATATACTTTGAGTTAACAAATCAAGGATAAGACTTTAACTCATAATCCTGCATATACGGATCATAGTATAATGCAAACTTCAATGTTTCCATTTCATTGTATCGTGCATTTTCCATGTTATAAACTTTATATCAAAACTCATCTCCTCACAAATCAATCATCTATCAAGGCTCTCTATTTTTCAGAAAAAAGAACTGACCCCAATCTCAACAACGTAGCTCATTCATCCACTGCAAGTTCTCGATCTTTAGACATTCCCATACTACAGTTTTGCAATCAAAATTCATCACAAAGCGATCTACATATACGAAATGCAGCTTGCGTTTTTTCAAGATCATTAAGTTGTCCCATACACATTACCCCTGTGCAATCTACTCAAGGAAATTCTAAACACATTCCAAATGCCCTACGAGTCTCTTCTTCGGTGAATCCATATTTCTGTTCTTCTTTTGTAGCGTTCACTTGAAGATAGATTTCTTGTGTCTGTTTATGATTAGACGAAAGAACAGCATCATTGATTCTTCTAAGAAGCTTGAAGCCGTCAACAGATTGGATGCAATCAAAGATGTGAATAGCTTCTTTCACTTTATTGGACTGGAGATGACCGATCAAATGCATCGAGACTTGCATATCCCTTTCCTGGAAGTAATGATATTTTTTCTTCGCGAGTTGAACCTTTGATTCTCCAATCAGAGAAATTCATGAATGAATAATTTTTCAGGTTTCAGCTTCGTCAAAGTACTTCGTGACCGTCAAGATCTCAGCACCTTTTGCCATTTTCTTCAATTCTTTATATCTTGTTTTCATAGAAATACTGTAGAGATCTTTGGGTATAAAAAAAGAGAAGATGAAAAATCATCCTCTCTTTTTTAGCTTTTAGCTTTTCCTTAAAACTCCCCCTGCAACAATAACCCCGCATCGCTTGTCACCTTCGGTAACACACCGTCTCGTTGTTGTAGTCCTTCGTATTTTACGAGTTGTTCTGTAAGTGATGCTGCAACGATGCCATTAGCTTCAGCTTCTGCCGTAGCTTTTAGTAGAATTGATTCTGCTTCACCTCTTGCTGTTTCCACTCTTTGTTGAGCTTGAAATTTAATTTGTTCTAGTTTGTTTTGTTCTGTAAGCGCTTCTTGTTCTGCCCTTACCTTCGCCTCGATAGCAACATCAAATGCTTCAGAAAACTCAAAGTTTACGATATTCACCGCTACCACTTTTACTCACAAAGCATCCAATTTATTTACGAGAAGATCAAACATCACTTTATTCACCTCAGGTCTCTTTGAAATCAATTCTTCTGCAGTAAATTGTGCTGTAGCAGCTTTGACCGATTCTTGAATAGCAGGATCAATAATCTTAGAGGCTATCACTTTTTCATCACCTACATTTTGAAACATCGTTACGATATTTCCTGGCTTGAGGTTATAATTCAAAGCCATGTCTGTTTGTACTGACTGGAGATCTTTCGATGCAGAACTAGAGATCGTTTCTAGTTTTTGTACTTGGATAGACATTGATTTTATGTTTTGAATAAGAGGCACCTTCCAGTGAAGTCCTTCTTCGAGTTCAATAGGAGATACTTTACCCAAAGTAACCTTCACTCATCTTTCACCTGGGTCAACAATTTTGAATCCTGAAGAAACGATCAACAATACCAAAAGCAATAATAATACTTTACCAACGTTTCATACAATCTTTTTAATTCATTCCATAGAGATATCTCAAGGGGTAAAAGAATTTCAACCTTCATTCAAATTAACGACTTCTTTCATTTTTTTTCATGTTTTGGTGAAGGAACTCACTCCATTAAACACCTCTTTCAGTGGATTCTTTTTTCCAAATCAAGATGAGAAGAGATAAGATAATCATGCTCGCAGCAAGACGATAAGTATTCAGTTCATAATGATTGCTTTATAAAAGATTGCTTTAACTATGCTAATCCATCAAACTCGGACTTCAACAACGATAATGTCCAATTATCATACCAAGCATTATCATATCGATGGGCTTCTCTAGCAGTTCATTCCAAAATAAATCAGTTCTTTTCTAACACTCTACGAGATCAAGGATTAGATGCAACTACATTTGCGTAGATACGGTGTCGAGCAGGAATCTCCTTATCTATTGCATACAGCACCTTCGACATAATCTTTGTCATAATTCACTTTCATCGATACTCTTTTCATAACCAATATCCTAGGTGTACATTATATAACTCTCTTCACTTCTTCTTTTGGTGCCATCATAGATTTCATGCATAGATTCAGTCTATATATATTCAATAATTTCTTTCTCCAAATTCTTTCTTAAACTCTTCATCACAGTTGTTCACAAATCGTTCCGCATCTTTCATGGTGTATGGATACGGAAAGGTATCTCCCATATTTTTTCTCAAAACAGGATTATTTGCAATCTCCTGCAAACGAGAAGTATCTTTGGTCGATATTCTATCTAAATAAATGTCCGGAGAGATCTCAATACGAGACATAAGAATTGTTAAGCAGATAAATCACTAAAAGACTACTTATTTCAACACTAAGAACAACTGCATCTCAAATTAAAATCAGCTCTGAAGTTCGAGCATAATCCTTCGGATTTGTTTGTCGCTTCCTCGTTGTATTTTAATTTTGAGATTTCATCTCAAATTAAAATCAACTCTGAAGCTCTAACATATACTCGTTCCTCGTATCTGTCACGAATTACGCCGCTAGATTTTTAAATAAGAAAATTACATTTTCCATTTTAAAATCAGCTCTGTAATTCTAACATCTTAGCATACTGTCCTCATTGATTTACTAATTCATCGTGTGTACCTCTTTCAACTACCTTCCCCTCATCTAGCAAGATAATATCATCTGCCTCTTTCACAGTCTGGAGTCTATGCGCTATAATAATCACTGTCCTTCCGTCAAACAAATTATGCATCGCTTCAGTGATTCATTCTTCAGAGAAACTATCTAATGCTGAAGTTGGTTCGTCTAAGATAATGATCTCTGGATCTTTGATAAAGATCTTGGCAATTGCTAATCTCTGTCTTTGTCCTCAAGATAACCTAATACCTTTCTCTCCTATCTCTGTATCTAGTCATTCGTTGAAATCATACACAAATTCACATTTAGCATGCTTGATTGCAGCATCCACTTTCTTCTTTAGCTCTTTCTTGTTTACAGTAGTCTCATCAACTGCATAGGTAAGATTCTCCCATACCGTACCGTCGAAAACGCTTGGTTCTTGGGTCAAATAACCAATATGCTTATAATATGATTTCAAAGAGACATCTAAAAGATCTTGATCATCAACTACGACTGAACCTCAATTGGGCTTCAGATATCAAGCGATGAGTTTGACTAAGGTAGATTTTCAGGATCAACTCATCCCCACCAAAGCAGTTCTTTTTCCTCAAGCAAACTCTAGAGAGAAATTTGAGAAGACAAGATCACTCATATCCTGAGAGTATCAAAAGTTAAGACTCTTAATATTGATATTTCATTTACTCAAAACAATTTCTTTTCCTATATGACAAGAAAGAGATTCAGGAGCAGCATCAAATACATCTCGAAGTTTCTCAATATGAACATATTCTCTGAGCATATCAACATACATACGTGTAGCTTGCCAAATCGTTCAATCCAAAAGAGAAAGAATCATCATAAGGGAAACAAATTCAGCGATAGAAACATAATTTCAATACAATCAATACGTAACAAGTAACACACTTCATACTCTCAAGATATCAATCAGCGATTTTGCAATAAATTGCCCTCATCCATTAAATCTCATGATTCGTTTATTGCTGTTCAAGATTTCATCTGCATAGACATTATAAGTTTTGAGTTCATTTTTCTCCCTATCCGCTTGGAGAATTTCAATATGTGATTGAATTTGTCTCACTACGGTCCTGGAAATTCAAATAGTAGAATCCTTACGATCTCTTCTATGAAGAAACGCCTTATCTTGCAGTTTATAATGAATATACATTACTAACAAAACAACAAGCATTGCAAAAATCCCATATTTTAGATCGATAAAGACGATATACAAAAGTGAAAAAACAATACGAGATCACACTTTAGTGAAATTCCATCATATTGATTCAAGCAGATGAGACCAAGCCTCTACTCATCTTTCAATAATATTAATTCGTTTTCATGATCAGATCTTCTCCACATACAATGAGCTAAGATGAAGAAACTTTCACATATATTCCTTCATCAAATCTCTGTTTGAAGTAGGTATAATAGAACTAAGAGTATATTGAGCAGAAATATATACATTTACTCAATAAATGATCCAAAGGAGTACAATAATTCATATATACAGTGTTATATTTCAAAGTTGACCTGATTGTACTTCATCTACAATTAATCTCAATAGATGAGTAAGTCAAAGCGCAAGTCATCAATGAATCAGTCATCACAGGATCAAGCCAATATAGATTCATTTAAATCATGCAACGGGAGTGAAAAATCTCTTTAGTATCTCTGAACGAGAGTGCGTTTTCGTGGGTATCATAAAAAATATAGGTAATAAAAAAAATTCTTTGAGTGAAATAAAGAAGAAAGAAATGAGATAATTACTCTGGAAGGGTTACTTATGTAACACGTGAATTAATTTGATAATTATTGTATATATAATGGAAAAAGTCTATAGAACAAGAGAAGAAGAAAAAATAATGAGAGCTAAATGGTATCAGATGGCATAGACTCTAAGAATTCTTCTCCACCACACTCATCCCCAATCTCAACTCATCATAACTCACAGCTCATCAAATATAATCATATAATGGCTTAAGTTTTCCTTCATGTTTCACTGCAGTCATTGCTTGTGCTACTAATTCAATTTTCTTGTCAGTAATATACTTGGACATTTCGATATCTTTTCCTGAACTATACAAACGTGCAATATGATTGTAAATCGTTCCTACTCACAGCTCTCTAGTCTGAGCGATTTGCTGAGGGGTTTGTCATTGTTGCAAAAGTGCATAAGTTTGCATGAAGGTTGATCATTTACTTACTTTAGTCGATCATCACGATGAACGACGAGATCATGAAACTGTTTGATAGGCCTTTACGAGCTCTATGAGTTGTTTACCATACGCAGCAAGCTTTGTGTCTCCCATTCACTGAATCGTTTTCAATACTGCCATGGTGGTAGGCTGCACTTCCTCTATATGCTTGAGCGTAGCATCAGACAATAAAGTATGACCGGGGACTCCTCTACTATTCGCCAATGATAATCTCAAGTCTTTGAGTTGTTCAAACAGTGAGAATCAGCTGCTTTTTTTCTTACTTATTGATCATTTTGGTGCAGCGAGAGAAATATGCTCTTGATGAGGTTTTGCCAATTGCACTTGCGTTCCATCGAACAATACTTGCCTAGCAGTGTCCGTTAGTATCAAAGCATCGCGGGCATGAAATGCCATTTCGAGATATCCTAAGTTTAATAATTGAATAATATATCGCTGTAGGTCTTGGGAAGTCTTTTTGATCAGCAAGCCATGTGTCGATAATGCATGAAATCATCTGCTCATAACATACGCATTTTTGGATCCACGAAGTACATCAATCACTACACTCATTGGCTCGGTTTGTTTGAGTTTGTAGACCGTACTCAAGATCTTTTGAGCAAGTCTTGTCCCATCAAATAGTTCTGGAGGATGCTTACACACATCACAATTACCGCAGTCATCACCCCTTCCTTCACCAAAATAATGAAGTAAAATTTTTCTTCTACAAGTCAAAGATTCAGCATACTGTTTCATTCTTTCTAGTTTAGCAATCTGCACAGACGCATTTCCAGAATCCTCAGCAAATTTGGTGAGTTGAATCACATCAGCATATGAATAAAACAAGATCGTATCCGATGGCATCCCGTCACGTCCTGCACGTCAGATTTCTTGATAATATCCTTCTATATTCTTTGGTAAATTATAATGAATTACTCGTCTTACATTCGATTTATCAATCCCCATCCCAAAAGCGATCGTCGCACAGATCACCTGACTACGATCCATAAGAAAATCTTCCTGCGTTTTCTCCCTCTTGGCATGAGTCATTCCCGCATGATAAGCTTGAGCCTCGATACCAAACGCTTGGAGTTTCTCAGCTAATTTTTCCGTAGATCCACGAGACAAACAATAAATAATTCATGACTCTCAAGGCTTGGTTGATAAGATCGCTCTGATTTGCTCTATTCTTTTTTGACCAGGGCGAACGGTAAGAGAAAGATTTGGTCTATCAAAAGAACTCAGAAACACTTTCGCATCAGGCATTCATAACTGCTCCAGCATATCTTGTCTGGTAGTCTTATCTGCAGTAGCAGTAAGAGCGACTATAGACACACCTGGACAGATCTGCTTCAACTGACTCAACTGTGTATATGCAGGACGAAAGTCATGACCCCAACTCGAGATACAATGTGCTTCATCTATTGCTATCAATGAAATATCCGTCAGTCCACGAATAAACTCAAAGGTTCTTAAGCTCTCTGGCGCGAGGTAGAGTAATTTTATTTCTTTGTTTTGAATCTTCTTTATGATTTCTTGTCTTTGGAAATCATCCTGGCTAGAGTTGAGAAATGCTGCAGGGATACCGTTCGCTTTCAAAGCATCCACCTGATCTTTCATCAACGCGATCAATGGAGAAATCACCACTGTCAATCCATCAAGCAACAATGCAGGCAGCTGAAAACACAACGACTTCCCTCATCCGGTTGGCATGATCACCAATGCATCATTCCCTTCCATCACATACGAAATTATCTCCTCCTGCAAAGGACGAAAGGTGTCGTAACCGAAATAGTGTTTGAGGGTTTTGTGCATACACTAATTATTCATAAAATCATAAGCATCTTCATCCTCACTCTCCTTCTCCTGCTCTTGTTTGATCTTTTCCTTCTCTCGACTTGAGACATAATTCACATGTGGTCACTTTTCTCCTACTCGAGGGAGTAATTTCATTTCATTATCCTGTATGCTTCGTTGACTCAGAATTCCTATTTGCTGGATAAATCGTCTATCATGACTTACTACTAACAATGCTCCTTCATATTGCTGGAGCATCATTTCCAATGCTTCTCTGGTAGAGATATCAAGATGATTCGTTGGCTCATCTAAGATAAGCAGATCATAAGAACTTAACATCAACTGTAAGAAACGAATCTTTACTCTTTGTCCATAACTCAACTCTGACATTCTTTTTACCAAATCCTCTTCTGGAATATTTGCGCCTGCGAGTTTTGATCTAATCATAGCCTCATCTCGTCCTGCAGGAAAGGTACGCAGACACCATCACATCACGCGATCATCTACCCTGAGTGATTCATCATGCTGTGAAAACCATCCGATACGCATACTTGCTCATCGACTAATGAGTTTATGAGTTCACTTGGGAGTATTTTGCGTAGGGAGATTATTTTTCAGTACATCTAGTAGTGTTGTTTTTCCACTTCCATTTTCTCATACCATCACCATACGATCTTTCCCTAAGATCTCTAGTTCTTCTAGGATCATATATAACTCATGGGATCACTCAGGCAATGAACTTGCAAAGATCGCATCTCATGTATCTTTCATTCTCCCCACTTCTCCTGGTGCAAGCAAGAGCATTTCTTTGTCTTTATGTTTCCCTCCCGAAACAGCCATACCCATTTGTTTTTCTTCTTGCACTCTTTCTATCTTACCATCAACGAAATTTCTTTCAAACAACTTCTTTCTTGATCTAATTAATTTCCCCCAACGTGGACTATCATAAAAACTCGCTCTTTCCTTAAGTTCTGCAAGCCACTTTTCTGCCTTTTTCTTCTTGTCTTCTTGATCTTTCCATGCCTCCATTTGTTTTTCAGCTCTTACCTTCCTTTCATGCATATATGCGGTGTACGTTCATCCATAGATTTCCAAATTTCACCAACGAAGATCAAAAATATCGGTACTCACGTCATCCAAAAACTGTCTATCATGACTCACGATCACGACAGGACCATGAAATCTTTTGATTACTCATTGCAGTGCCTTTATCCCTTGATGATCAAGGTGATTGGTGGGCTCATCCAACAACAAGATATTTACATCATCCAGAAGGCACTTAGCGATTCTCACTTTGGTTTTTTGTCCTCCTGAAAGCGTCTCGAGTGCTTGGTGGATATCAATTTCTTTTCCTCATACCTTTCCTATAGCAATCATAATCTCTCGCTCTTCGAGTGTCGCCGTGTGATCACGATCAGAAATAATATACTCATGTACTGTCATCGTAAGATCTGCATCAAGTCACTGAGCAACCAGAGCAAGCTCTCAGACCGTCTCTACCTGACCCGATCGAGGTTCAACATCTCAAGCCATGATATTCATCAAGGTTGATTTCCCAGCTCCATTTGGTCATATCAGTCATACCACTTGCCCTCATACGATCGTAGCATTCACGTTCTCGAAAAGATCCTTCGCTCATCGTGAATGAGAGATGTTTGTGAGAGTGAGTGACGCATTTTTGCTTTTCATGGGAGAATTATACTAAAGTATTTGCTTAGACGGTAATTATTGTTCAAAAAACTTTCTCACCACGAGCGTATCGATATTCATGTCTGCAGGCTGTGAGATCATAAACAGTACGATATCAGCAACTTTTTCTTTATCCATCATTCGTTCTTGCTCACCAAACCCAGATTTAAAAGTCTCAAACAAACTAGTATTCATCCCTCAAGGGTGAATCTGCATCACTTTGATTCCATCTGCTGCAGCTTCCTCCCTGAAGTATTTCATATATCCCGTAAGTGCATGCTTCGTTCCACAATATGCTGATCGATCTTTATTTCCCTCTACACCAGCTAGAGAGTTTACCGTAAAGATACATCCATGTTTTTGCTTTTTAATCGCTGGATAAAAAGCATTGATCATTCCCATGACACCAAACACATTGGTAGCCAATAATTGCTCCAGGACATCTAATGAATGCTCTTCAGTGCTTCCTTGATGCCAGATCCCTGCATTGTTGATCAGAAGATCGATCGTATCATAGGTAGCGAGTATTTGTATAGCCACGTTTTTGATACTCGCCTTATCTGAAATATCAGCAACAAAGTAATGATAATGTTCAGCTCAAAATTCATTTTGCACTTGTTGCAATTTCTCTTCAGTTCTGGCAAGGGCAATGACTGTCACTCCTTGTGCGATCAATTTTCAAGCAATTGATTTTCCAAGTCAACTACTCGCTCAGGTTAATATTGCAGTCTTTCATGATAAATTCATAAGTAATACATAAACAATAAACATATCATAATCGTACTCTTTTT
Source organism: Candidatus Absconditabacterales bacterium (assembly GCA_937958645.1). Lineage (GTDB taxonomy): Bacteria > Patescibacteriota > Gracilibacteria > Absconditabacterales > Absconditicoccaceae > JAHDCT01. The sequence continues at coordinate 21,548 of CALGNI010000043.1, read as the reverse complement.
ATACTTCAAACTTTGGCTTCGTCCCCAACACAAACAAATCCAAGACCATTTTCGCACGAGCCAACACTTCACGTACATACACACGCGGTGCTACTTCGATTGATACAGGAGCAGCCACATATCATACTGCATCTATATCAAAGTGTCTCGCTATCGTCAATGCTCTCTCGATGTGGAATCTTTGCGAGACGATAATAATTTTTTCTTTTCCAAATGCAGTCTGGGAACGTACAACACTATCTAAGGTACGAAATCATGCGTAATCTAATTCTATGATATCTTCAGGGATTCAATATTCTATCAAATCAGCCTGAATTGCTTCTGGCTCATTATACTCTACACGAGAGTTATCTCATGAAACCAATACAGTATCAATCTTATTAGCTTTCACCAATTCTATTATCGCTTCCACACGATAATAATGAAATGCATTCCATCGACCGTTGCTCAATCTCGTGTTCGTTCATAACATCAGTGCGGTAGTATACCCATCAGGGATATTCTCCAACTCGACTATACCTTTCGCTCCCTCTTTTTCCACATAATTCCAAGAAAAAACTATGAAAAAAACGATTCATAACGTAGAGAGTAATGTGAACTTGATTATTTTTCGGATTCTTATAATCATATCGTACTATACAATAAGAGAATGCGCGGTCGTCGACCGCGCCTTCGTGTTTTATTTCACAATCAAATTCAAAATCTTATCCTGGACCCAAATAATCTTCACTAGGTCTTTTCATTCCAATCGTTTCTCTATATTTTCTAATGTCATTGCTCATCTAACAACCTCATCTTCAGTTAGTCATGTATCAGCAACTAGAAATCACCTGACTTTACCATTAATTTGTACGGGAATATTTATTGCAGCTTCAATGATTTTAGTTTCATCATAAATCGGTCGAAGACTGAAATGAACATCTCATTCTCATCACATGTTTTTCCAAATTTTTTCTGCTAATTCAGTAGCAAATGGAGCTAATAATTGAGCTATTATTAATAGTTGTCTCTTTGATATATTTAATTTATTAGATCCTGCATTCTTCATGTGAACAAAATTATTTAATATCATCAACTTAGAGATACAAGTATTTAGCTTTAGTTTTTCTATATCTTCTGTAACTCATTTTATTGCTATATTTAATGCTGATTCTATTTCATCATTCTCATCTCATATAAACCCATCATCCATAAGTCTCTCCACTCTTTTCAAAAACTTAGCTACACCATTTAATGCCGTATCACTCCATGGTTTATCGGCTTCTACTGGTCACATAAACATCATATAGGTCCTTACTGCATCTGCACCGTACTTATTGACCACTTCAGTAGGATCTATTCCATTACCATATCTCTTCCCCATCTTGCGCCCATCAGATCCAAGCACCATTCCTTGATGAATCAATTTCTTGAAAGGCTCTGGGCTATCCACATATCATTGATCAAACAAAAATTTGTGGATAAAGCGAGAGTATAGTAAATGACCGACTGTATGCTCTTTCCCTCCACTATAGAAATCCACCGGCAACAAACTCTCAGCCAACTCTTTACGAATCAATTCCTCATCATTGTGCGCATCAGGAAAACGAAGGAAATAGAACGAGCTACACATGAAGGTGTCCAGGGTGTCGCATTCGCGGGTTCCATTCTCACCATACTTCGGAAACGTAGGATGATCCTCCAATGGACTCTTTCCTGTGGGTTTATAATCTTCTAGATCTAAAGGAAGCACTACGGGGAGTTCAGATTCTGGAACGAGGTGATCATTACCTTCTTCATCATACCAAATCGGCACCGGACTCCCCCAATATCTCTGTCTACTTACAGACCAGTCACGTAGCTTGTATGTCACTTTTTTTCTTCCTACTCATAGATCTTCAAGATGAGCCGTTATCATCTTTTGTCCGTCAACGTGAGATAATCAATTGAATTCTCATGAATTCATAAGCGTTCATTCGCGAATAGTTACTTTTCACAAAAGAACATTAAACAGATACTCCCAGACTACATCTTTATTTTCAGAAACAATCTGCTGTTCAGACATCCAAATATATTGCATTCCGGATTTCTTTTCATCTTTTGTTAGTGACAATCAGTTATTTTCATCGTTCATTAAACTAGCTTTAAAGATAGTAGCATTTGTTAGTGCTCATCACCCAATCTTTTTGAAATAATGCTTTGCATTCATCTCGATCAACTTAGATTTTATTTCGATATTCTTATATCATGTCTCTTCTATTACTTCTCTTACAGCTCACTGCTGAATAGATTCTCATTCATCAATTCCTCATCAAGGAAACATTATTTTTCAATCTGCTTTTACCACCAAATACATTTCTTCAGACTCATGTTTAATCATACAGTATCATCAAATTCTTTCTAATTCAATTGAATCAAAATCAGTATTTGAAACCAATGGCCTAATCACCTGAACTACCTCCAACCCAAACTTCTCCGCAAACTCCTTATCTCTCGCATCATGTGCAGGCACACTCATCACCGCTCACGAACCATATCCAGCTAGTACATAGTCAGCGTATCGGATAGGGATTTCTTTTTGTGTGAGTGGGTGTATTGCAAACAAACCAGAATTTACTCAAGTTTTTTCTTTGAGGTCTTTCTGTCTTTGGACTGCAGTTTTGGCCAAGGTAGTTTGTCTGTATTCATGTACTTTCGTTGTGTGTTCATCATCAAGCATGTCATCCAAGAGTGTATTCTCTGGAGCGAGTACAATCGCAGTCACTCCATAGATCGTATCAGGACGTGTCGTGAAACAGGTGATTTTCACTTCCTCCCCCTCTCCTAGTGACGAGGCACGAGGAGTGGTTGGGAGAGGGGGCTGGGGGGTGAGGGCCACCTCAAACTCAATCTCAGCTCCCTCCGATCTCCCAATTCGATTTCTCTGCGCTATTTTAGTTTCTTCTGGTCGGTCTACAGTATCTAAGTCCGCAATAAGTCTGTCAGCATAGTCTGTGATCTTAATAAACCACTGAGGATGTTTCTTTTGGATGATCTCAGACTTACAGCGTTCACAAGCACCATCAACCACTTGATCATTTGCTAGCACCGTCATACATGAAGGACATCGATTTACCCAGAGCGTGTCTTTAAATGCTAGTCCCGCCTCATAGAGTTTTGAAAAAATCCATTGCGTCCATTTATAATACTCAGGTTCTGAGGTATCAATAATTCTTTCCATATCAAAACTCATATTCAATGCTTCCACTTGATCTAGAAAATGCTGCTTATTGATGTCGGTTACTTCACGAGCAGGCTTTCCCTGCTGAATCGCATAGTTTTCTGTAGGAAGACCAAAAGCATCGAAACCAAAAGGGTTTAACACGGCAAATCATTGCATACGTTTGTATCTGGCTACCACATCATTGATCGTGAAAACAGAAGCATGACCGCAGTGCAATCCAGAACCAGATGGATAGGGAAACATCGTGAGTGCATAGTAACTTTTATCTTTTGCTACTCAGGTAAAATCCGGAGAAAATCTTGTATCTTTGCTCATAACAACAATAAGAGATAAACTAACTCTTGTATAGCTGTTGCGATCAAAATTTCAATTGGTTCCTTCAGTTTTCCTTAAGTTTTAATAAAAAAAACTCCCGCAAAGGGAGCTTTTTCAAGGACATTTATGGGGTCCTATTTTTTCTTTTTACTCGTTTTTGTAGCCTTAGCTACCTTAGCTGACTTACCATGATAGTGAATCTTGTTATGAGAATCGATAATCAAGTTACCAATGGTTTTCAGTCCCAACATAAATGCTAAGATTCCAATAGCACCTCCAATCGTAATAGTTTCTGGAGCCAAGAGCAATAGCGCTGACAACAAAAAGAATCCAATCGCCGCCAAAAGATGTACTAATCCTTCTCAATGTCCTGCATTTTTCATATTTTTCTAATACAAAATAAAAATTGTATACCTTAAGGTACTCAAGTCTTCAAAAAAAGACAAAAAAGACGAAGAAATCGTCCCTTTTGTCTTTACAGTCTCATAATTTTCAATCTTACAGTCTAATTAAGTCTTCAAGATTTAGTATTTCTCGATCTTCTGGCTTTGTAATATTTACTGGGTCAATATCCACCATCTCTTGCCCAAAGGTCATATTCATACTCACTGTGGCTCCATATTCGGAGCTATCGTTTACATCAAGAGTCATATTCCCAACCATACTCTCCAAACTTCCGTCGAGATCGAGCGTAAATCTTGCATTCATAGTATCTCAAGAAACTGTACCGATAAGATTCATCGTATCTGCATCTGTCTTTCATTTGACCTCTATACGAACTGGAGAGAGATCGTAGTCTCCTGTATCATAATTGTATCTTTCTTCTTCAAACTCAGCTTTTATCGTAAGCAAATTATCCTTGTAACTCACTCATCAAATAAACTGATCATCGTCATACAAAGGAATACTCAACTCAAGTAATTTTTCATCATTCCAAGTAAGTAAAGGAATGCCAGCTATCTTAAGTAATTCATCATTTTCAATCGCAGCTGCAAACTCTGGGACTATTCACATAGTCATAGCATCTCCATCAGGTTTCATAAATAACATTCCTCCATTTGGACTCATGTCACTCATTGATTGCCAAGAACTTAAACATCAAGATACTTCATTCATCATTTCCATTGCACTACATGCTAGAGGATTTATTCACGCAACGAGTATATCTCATTGCATATCTACAGTGGTGAGCCAGTCATTATATAGCATTGAAAGAAGCATTTCTTGTTGCTGTAAAGGATTTCCTACTCCTATAAATGGATTGAAAGACGACAAGGGATCCTGAGCTTCTGGCATCAAGGGAATATCAATATATTTTCATTGGATTACATTGATTCATGCCAACATTTCATTTAATCATGCAGCGTCATATTGATTATCGAAATTTATATCTCCCAACTCAATATCAAAGTCCTTTAGTTTGATATACAAATGACCATCAAGTATCTTCATCTCTGCGCTCATATCTCCGCTTGTGTTTATCTGATCTCATTCACCACGGATATCCACAGTACCTCAAACTTGAAATGCTCCATCTAATACTGAAGCATCTTTTTTTCATACACTCGAAGTGTCTGCATCAAGATTGATGGCTACATCAGAAAAACTATCCTGAACTGAAAGATCTAACAGAAATTTTCCTGTCTTTGAAACCCATCCATCATCAAGTAAATATGCTTCACTATCTCCCATCAAGATGTTACGCAGACTATCAAAACTATCTGCCACAGGATCGACTCACAAGCGTGTATTTTCTCGCTTTTTTAACAATCAAAGAATTTCAACGAATTGCATTATCCCTGATTCAAACTCATCATAGTTTCGAGGAATATTCATCTGAGACCATACTCATTGCTTGCACATACTAATGATAGCATCAGACTTAAGAATAAATTCATCTATATACACTCTGATCAACTCTTGTACTTCTGGATCACTATACAATTTCTGCACAATTCTTGATTCGCCATATTCTTCAAACAAATCTCTCACCATCATGACAGTTTCTTGCTCCTGAGCTGAAAAATCACAAAATCAGATTGATTCTGGATATCAGTTTTCTAACATCTCTGCAAGTAAAGCTTCATCTTCAAGAGCTATCAGTACTTCCGGAGGAATTGGAGGTGGAATATCGCTAGGGATAAAATCTCCATCGAGAATAAACTCAGGAGGTGGTGGTGGAACCGATACAGGCTTTTGCGTAACAAACTGAGCTAAAACTCAGCTAGATCATAATACACAAGCAGATAGCACTCACATTATAGTACGGGTCATAAATATGGTAGAAAAGTAAAAAATACTAATTAGGATTCTTCAAATTCATTGAGTTTTTAACCATCAATGCAATACCGATCGCATCCGCAGCATCATGTCGTTTTAGCTCTTCATCCGTAAGGCTAAACATTTTTTTGATCACTGCAAGCATAAGCTCTTTACTCGCATTGCCATTTCAGCTGATATATTTCTTGATTTCCTGAGGAGTTCGCTCGTATAAGGTAATTGTATGGCGAGAAAACAGCATTCCGATAACTCCTCTTACTCCATAGACAAATTCTGCATTGTTTTGATTGCGAGCGGTGAAAAATAACTTCTCGATTCATACTGCTTTGATAGGATACTCATCAATCAACTCTTCAAAAAATCTTGCAATATCTACCATCCTCGCAAACTGATCATTTCTGGTTGGTGATTTTTCATCAGATAAAATCACTCATGACAAAACCACCTTACCCTCCTCATCCAGAAGTCAGTATCAAAGTTTTCTTATTCCGGGATCGATTCAAAGGTACATAACAGTAATTGAAGATTGAAAATTGATGATTGAAAATTATTTGCGTCATTCTGAAAGGAGCGTAGCGTATTGAAGAATCTCGCAAGGCCAGTATCCACTCGAGATCCTGCAGTCGTTCCTCCGAACTAAAGGATTATATTGAATATATCTATTATTCAGAATGACGTACGCCCAATTTGTCTAATTCACCTAATTTTCCTAATTTACCTAATTTACCTAATTTACCTAATTTACCTAATTTTCCTAATTTACCTAATTTGTCTAATTTACCTAATTTACCTAATTTACCTAATTTACCTAATTTACCTAATTTACCTAATTTACCTAATTTACCTAATTTACCTAATTTACCTAATTCACCTAATTCACCTAATTTACCTAATTTACCCAACTCATCTACAAATCAATAACCAACTCCACCGGACAATGATCGCTTCACATAATATCCTGTCTATGTCTAAATGAAACCGCTTTATCGATGAGTCATGGACTTAACATGAAGTAATCGATACGTCGACCTACATTTCTTTCTCTAGCTCCAGCTCTATAACTCCATCGAGTATATTCATCAATCTTTTCTGGATGATAATGACGGAACATATCGGTGAGTCAGCATGTTTTCATGAAATCTTCAATTCTTTTTCTTTCTACAGGCAAAAATCAAATGCTTTTTTGGTTTTCTTTGGGTCTTGCGATATCTATTTCTGTATGGACGATATTCATGTCTCCCGTGAGAATAATCTCATATCCTTCCTTCATTTTACCTAAGAGATACTCCTCTAGTTCATCATAAAATGCTAACTTATAACTCAACATTTCTGTTCCATCTGCTCTAGTTCAACCATTGGGGAAATACCCATTGATGAGCAAGATTTTATCAGCTATCTCAGCTTCAGTGATTCTTCCATCCTCATGAAATTTCTTCGAATGGTCAAACGTATTACAAGAGGCAATAAATGCGTTCTTTGAAAAAATCGCGGTCCCCGCATATCCAGGTCTTTCTCATGCATGTCGACAAATATTTGTCATCGCCATTGTTCTAAGCTCGGGTGGCATCTGATGATGAAAGGCTTTCGTTTCTTGCAAACACAACACATCTGGATCTTCTTTTTTCATAATTCATAGAAAATCTTTTTTCACTACAGCACGAATTCCATTTACATTCCAAGTAAGTATTTTCATTGTTTATCGATGCTAAATACAAATACTGTACTTAAAGCAACAACAAAAAAAAGACCTTCTCCAGAAAGAAGGGTGCTAATTATTCAATAGTAATATTATCAATTCATGTTCAGATAGCATTCGTCACAACTCAAGCAAAGATTCTTGTTCATTGCTTAAGCTTAAAGTTGGTAGGGATCATCTGTGAATTAGACTCAAAAAATACTGAACCGTTATCGGTTGATCCAAATCAAATACTATTGTTTAGTGCGGAACTCGCTCAGTGAGAATCCTCATGGATCGTATGGACAAATATTGTTGACACTCAAGTTTCAGTAAGCTCCTTAATGCTTACATTAATTCCTCATTCGATATAAAAAGCTGAAACAATATGAGTAGGAAGATTTTCTTGATTTAAGACATATCCTTTGATTCCTGATATTTTTCAACGAAGGAAGGCATCCTCTGCTACAAGCTTTTCTCCAAGGATCTTTTCTCACTGATCTATACGTTTGTCTTCTCATTCGAGAAAGTTAATGACTTCTCAACCATCTGGATCTGAGCTTACTTGGAGTACTCCATCACCACATCTTGCTACTGAGTCCCCCTCTCATACTCGGTCTATTTCACTTTCTCTACATCCTTCTTGCCAAGATTTGATGGTCATTAAACTCGTCAGATCAATCAGTCACTTTTCATCTGTAGCTATCTGGAAGACATGTCCTTGATCTAAGGTAAACGTATTTCCAAATGCATTTCTTCTTTCATGGTCTGCAAAATACTCGTCAGCAGATTGGGTCTGAGATCACGTATCAACATCGTATTGTTCAGTATTTTCTTTATTCATCACTCAAATACCCATAAAACTTATACCAAGTCCTACCATAATCATACCGATGAAGGGAGTTGAGTTCATGAAGTAAAGAAATATAAAAGTTATGCACTCACTATGCACTTATAGTGTTGTTCTTTTTTCTCAGTCTATCAATCAAAAGTGCAATTAATCACAATAAGATCAAAAGTCATCATGCGATCATAATCAAGGTAGATTTCTTTATACCTCCTTGAGAATCATCTGAACTATTATGTTCTGGTCATTCATAGCTAAAGTCATCAGGGATCAAATCGCAGACAAATCTTACATCCAAGATTCACTCTCCTAAACGGTCATCATCTATTGATGCCACATTATCTTTGATATCATTTCGATCTAAACCATAAGACACTGCTAATCACAATGCTCATGCAACAATTGGAGAGGCTTCAGAAGTTCCATTAAATTCTTCATAAGTATCATTTAGGTCAGTGGTTAAGATATCAACACCTGGTGCAGCAATATCAACCCAATCACCATAGTTAGAGAAACTCGCTTTCTCTCAGTTTTCATCTACCGCTGCCACTGCGATCACCCATTCATATGCGGCAGGATAAAATGGTTCTTCTTTATTGAAATTACCTGCAGCAGCTACGACATATACTCCCTTACTTGCTATCGCCTTAGTAACTTTTGAAAGAATAGGAACATTTCCATATCCTCATCGTGAAAGATTTATCACATCAGCTCCAAGTTCATATGCTGTAGCAATAGCCTCGATTCCATTGGTGATATCCTTCCCGCTGGCATTATCTTTTGTTGCTTTTATCAAAATCAATTCTGAATTTGGAAAGATTCATTTCACTCATTTGTCATCTGTTTCAGCCCCTACCAATCCGGCTTCTTTGGTACCATGATTCCATTCTTTCTTATAATTTGGAACTTGAATATTCTTATCTTTATCCGCTTCATCATACATAGCAACGATCGCATCATCAAGATCTTCATGATTAGTATCAAATCCATTATCAACCACCGCTATTTTCACTGGGCGTCATCACTCAAGACATTCACCGATATCATTATATCAAACAGAATCCAAATGCCATTGATCCAATCCTTCGAAAGATTGAGTACCAAACATCACTGCTTTTTCTTCAGATCAAAACCATCCTTTCACTGTTGATTTTAGATTTGAGAACGTTTCAGCAAAACTAAATCAAATGATCTGAGTCTGTTGTGATTCAGCTACATCAAAAACAAATCATGGCACTGCATTTACTCATGCTTCTGAGACATACAAATCATTCTTATCCAAAAACTGAACAATATCATCAAATGTCTGTTTTCCTGTCTTATATCTTACTACAAAATCGTTTGTTAACTTCGTTCCTATTCTTGATCCATCGAAGATGTCTTCAATAGAGATAATATCTCAGAGGTATTCATTAACAAGATCTTCTTTTACTTGATCCAATACTTCATCATTGAGATCTGTTGGTGTATAGACATACATTTCACCATCGATAATCTTATCATGATATTCTTCAGGAAGATATCCTCTTACAGTTACCTCTCACTCACGTGGATTTCTATATGCTTTGCTAGCATACCTAAGACTTCAGCTATCATCCAGACCTATCTGGTCATCATTGCTATCATCACTACCACCAACATTTCATTTTATCGAATTATTTGATGCACCTCCGCCCAATCACAACAAACGAGAGAAGAAACTTGATTGTTCATTAGAGATTTCATAGTTTTCCTGCTGTATGTTGTTATCTATAGTATCTGAACTATCATTCACGTTTTCATCATCCTGTATTAGCGTATCTGTTTCAGCGTCAACAAAAGTATTTTCAGGATTTCCTGGATCATACAAAGGTATTGTTCCATCAGATGGATTGGGATTGTAACTAGGAACACCATTTACCAATGACACACCAAATAAGTCCGTAGTTTCAGTACTCACAGAGTTGGTCGGTGATGTTCTGGTGAGCGGCGTGCTGGCACGAGAAGTAGTTGTTGGTCTTGAAATGATCACAGGCGGAGCAACTATTTGTGTATTAGTTGGCGCTTGAACCGAAGTAATAGTTGGCGGAACTACTGGTTGCTGTACCACAGGTTCTGACTCTGCTTTTATTTTTTTCTTGATGTCATCATCTATCCCCACCAAGATATCGTTCGCAATACTCCCTACCAAGATATGATCGATCTCATTCATCTGTTCACAATCTCCATCCTTATATCCTTGCACACATTGGTATGCACCAGTATCTTTCACCAGCAGATTTATCGCAGCACATCATTGTCCGATATATTGGCTGATCTCTGGATTTTGTAACAATTTAGCTTCTACTACAGCAAGTTCTGCACAAGGAAACCCATCTACCTCCAGACCATGCACTTGATAAGAACCAAGAAAAAACACCGCTATCATAGACAGAATACCAATTCACCCCACTCCCCAAGAAATCGTTTTCATACCAATTCATGTAATAAAGTTATTAAGGAGGTGATGATTTACTTCGAAAAGAGATAGAAAGATTGTTTTTTATCTTTTTTCGAGCAGTAAAGAATTGCCTCCTCGAGGAAATGATAGCAAACAAGTCAATTCATTTTTTTGAACTTTCTTCGAACTTCTGTATTCTAACTCTTCGCTAAGTTTTTCATCATTTCCTTAACACAATTATATGGGTAGATATGGGGTTTTGTCAAATTTTGGAGTAGATATTATACAGCTATTCACTACACTATCAACATTCGTCCACCTTAAAATATACAAACTATGGAAGTAAAAACCATTATTCCTCTGGTGGAGTTAACAAAAGAGCAATTTATTGAGATTGCATCGAACGAAAAGAATTATGGAAACTTTAATCTTCATCTTCTAAAAAATACCGGTGAGGCAATAGACAATCTGATTGAGAGGTTTGAAAAGAATGAACCCACAAAGATAATGGATTTTTATTCAGCAATAATTAAACATCCTGAATATAAACCGATCCATGATCGTCTTTTTGCTTGGACATGTGAAGTGATCAAGACATGCCCATTAGACACTGTAAGAAGTGTCTTATCATTCATGCTATGCTTTGTTAAAGCATCTTCCAAATATTGTCAATATCTCTTATATCAAGATCATTCTCTTATATCTAGTGAAAGGAGAAAGTTCTTGAGTGTATTAATCTCCAGAGACGAACATAGAGAAATTAATCCTCAAGAACGAAGAACATATATTTCTTTGATCAATGAAGAGCATGTCTCATTTCTCAATCATCTATATCGAATTGAATACGAAAGAAATCATGGAAAGCATGATGTAAGTCATAATCCATATCAACTTATTAAAAAACATAACTAAAAGCACAAATCATGACAGAAGGAATCAATATATTTAAAAACATCAATCAAAAAGTTAGATTACATCTAAGTAGAAAAATTCAAGTAACCCTTGGTGAGATATTCTCATCGATATACTTATTCATAACATTTCCAGCAGTATACTGGTGTGGTAAACAGTCAATATTTTGTATTTTCGGAATAAACAATACCTCATTATTATTTATATTTTTGAGCATAATTTATATAAAAATATTTTTGAGTACGTTTGCCGAAATGGCAAATGATCGATTTAGAATTGTTTAGGCCATTATTGTTCTATATTGGGTTAGCTTAATAGTAACTCTAAACTACATCTTCTAATAAAAATACTAAATCATGAGTAAAGACAACAAACAAAAGGACGAAAAAGCTATAAATAACATAAAACAAGCTTTTTCATTAAAAGGAATGAGATTTTTGATTATTGTTGCAGTCTTATATATTATTGTCGCAATTTTATTGCAATTTGTAAAATAATATTCAAACATCATAGTTATTTACAAAAGCCCTCAAGATTTCCTTGAGAGGCTTTTTTTATTTTTAGATATATCCGCAAAAAACACGCTGGTAAACGGAAGAACATCTTGCAATAAGAAACATTAACTCTATTATGTCAATATTCGTGAACCTTAAAATACTAACTATGAACAATATAGCTCCTCGTTTGGAGGATTTAACAATCGTCGAACTACAAAAAATTGCAAGAGATCAAGCATGCATTGATCATCTCCTAGAAAAGATTAACGATAAGAGTGATCTTGAAGCCTTATATCTGGCTCCAATAGAAGGCGAAATCACCGACGAAAAATGGTTTGAACATGCTGATCGATGTGCAGAAAAAGACAATCATTCAAATTATGGAATGAGGGGCAATCCTGCAACATCAAATCCAATGCATCTATACGGACTTCAGATAAGTCAAAAAAGTATTTACCCAGACACCTTAGATACAGTTTTCGAAAAGATAGTTGAAGTACTAAAAACATGTCACTACGTGGTTCGTCCGACCTTGATACGATGGATGAAGTGCTTTGTGAAGTACGATCCAATAAAGTACGGCCTTCAATTACTCGACATGAAAAATCATGATAATGCCTATATTTGCAGAGTAGCATTTCATGGGTGTGAAGAAACACCAATGTCCGAATTAGTAAATTCTTCCATCGAGAAGTCTCTCAAGGAACTCATTGAGAGTATTCTACATGGGTATAAAGCTGTCGAAGACACTAAAATTCATACACAATATTATCTACCAACAAAATCACTAAAATTATCAAAAAAACCATAAATCATGAAATCAAAAACAATTGAATTACTTATTACTTCTTTACTCAATACTAGCTCTAAACTTCTTGGAGAAATATTATATTAAAAAAAATATCGAATCATGAATACAGAAAAAAAACAGTCAGATAAGGCTTTTATGAAAAAAGTTTTTTCCTTCAAGAATCTTTGGTTTCCAATTATTCTTGTGGTTATAATTATCGCAATATCAGTGAAAATTCACTACGCTATAAAGTAACATTTTAAATCAAAAAAAGCCCTCAAATTTCCTTGAGAGGCTTTTTTTTCTTCATTCTTATTTCTTCATTCTACCTTCCTTCTACTCCGCGTCAATCACCTCATCAGCTTCTATCACATCAGATTCTGGATTGTCTGTAGCTGCGTTGCTATTCCACTGACCTCCGTATTTTTGATACATACCATTGAGAGCTTCTTCGATTTCTTTGGTTACTTTTTCGAGTTCATCTTTGGTTACATCTTCTTTGTCTTTCATATCGATAGCTTCTTTTGCTAGCCCTTCCAATTTTTCCTTGTCTTCATCTGCAAGTTTCGCTTCTGGATTCTTTTCTTCTTGTTCTTTCGCTTCGTCTAGGAATTTTGTGATTTGATATCCCATAGAATCAGCTTTGTTCTTCAGTTCAATCAATTCTTTCTTTTTTGCATCTTCTTCAGCGAATTCTGCTGCTTCAGCTTGAGCTTTTTCAATTTCTTCATCAGACAATCCTGTCGCTCACTGTATCGTTACTTTTTGTTCTTTTCCTGTGGTCTTTTCTTGAGCTGATACATTTAAGATACCATTAGCATCGATATCGAAAGTTACTTCGATCTGAGCCTCACCTCTTCTAAGTGGTGGGATACCATCAAGATTAAATTCTCCGAGTTTCTTGTTGTCTGCAGCCATTGGTCTTTCACCTTGCAGCACATGAATCGATACTGCTGGTTGGTTATCAACTGCTGTGGTATAGGTCTTAGTCTTCTTCGCTGGGATAGTAGTATTTCTAGGAATCACTACATCTACCATATGACCTTCTACTTCTACACCAAGACTCAATGGAGTCACGTCAAGAAGCAAGATATCTTGTACATCACCTTGGATAATCCCTCATTGAATAGAGGCACCACTAGCCACTGCTTCATCAGGATTTACGGTAGCTTTTGGATCTTTTCCAAACAGATCTCAAACGATCTTTTGTACCATGGGTATTCTGGTAGATCACCCAACCAAAATCACTTCTTCGATATCTCCTGGATTAAGTTTTGCATCTTTTAGTGCACTTTGTACAGGTTTCTTTGTTTTTTCTAGGATTGACCCTACCATTTGTTCGAACTTCGCTCTACTTAGAGTTTCTTGCAAATTCTTTGGTTGTCCGTAGCTATCTTGAGCGATAAATGGGATAGTGATATCCACACTTTCCGCTTGTGAGAGTTGTTTCTTTGCTTTTTCTGCTTCATCCTTTAGTCTTTGTAAGGCCATTGGATTATCAGCGAGATCAACACCTTCTTTAGTCTTGAATCCTGCAATCAACCAGTCAATCAAAACTTGATCAACATCAGCTCATCCTAGATGTGTATCACCAGAAGTACTAAGCACTTGGAAGGTCCCTTCAGAACCAATATCCAAGATAGTTACATCAAAAGTACCTCATCATAGATCAAATACTGCAACTTTTTTGTCCTTTGACTTATCAACACCGTATGCAAGCGCCGCTGCAGTTGGTTCATTGATAATACGTTCTACCTTGAGACCTGCGATTTCCCCAGCAGCTTTTGTTGCATTTCTTTGACTATCATTGAAATACGCTGGTACCGTAATCACTGCATGATGTACAGGCGTTCCTAAGAACTTCTCAGCATCAGCTTTGATCTTTTGCAACACGAACGCAGAAATCTGTTCTGGCTTGTATTCCTTACCGTCAACGACAATAAGTACACCTCCATCTTTCCCTTCCTTCATCTCATATGGCATTTTCTGAGCTTCCTTCTTTACCTCTGACCATTTAGATCCGATAAATCTCTTCGCTTCATACACCACATTCTTTGGTTCAAGAATCGCTTTTCTTTTAGCCAACTCCCCCACGATCAGTTCGTCACCTTTGATATACACGATACTTGGAGTAGTTCTATGCCCTTCAGCATTAGCAATAATTTCTGATTTATCACTTACCATATGTGCAAATGCAGAATTGGTAGTTCCTAAATCGATTCAAATAATCTTACTCATGGTTATATTTAACAAATAAATACGTGGCAAAATCGCCTCACTTAGCTACATAGAAAAACATAGCACCTAGAGTATACGCATGCTATGGATAAAATGCAAGACTTTTTTAGCACTTTGTTGATCTGGGTGCTATGGAGTAGAAAAAGATTTTTCAAATCCGCTAGCTCCTCAAGGCAAAAGCAAGCGAAGCTACATTTTTGTGTTTGAGTGCTACTGTAAATTTTTCTTCCAAAGATTTGAAAAAATATATTGACTTTAATTCGATCTTGAACATTATGCTTATGAATTAATAACCATAAAAACAAAAGAAATGAACTATACAAAAGAATTTTGGAAATTACCTAAAAAAGAGAGAATTAATGAACTCAAGTCTAGAATGAAAAATCGCTCAACATTAAATGTTAAGTTTAACAAACAAAAACAAATAGGATTAAATAAAGAGGAAATTAATACTACTTTACAAAAATTGCGTGAGCAGCAAGGTGTGCAACTGTTATTTAGTCAAACAGTAGGTACAAGTCATGATAGTCAATATGTAGCATATTACTTGGCATCAAGCTTAGTAACCTCATATTGTTATGAGCAAGGAATTGATCCATCGACTCTATCCTTTGATATGACTGATATTAGAGAAGTAAAAAATGTCACAACCAAAAGATTTCTTTTTATTTCGAAGAAAGAATACCAAGAAGCTTGCTTCGTAGCAAATAAAAAACAATTCCAACCAAGGATACCGCGAAGCTTGCTTCGTCGGTAATCATTCCAATCGAAAAAAAAGAAATAATTGTTCAAACTAGTTTAGTTTGTTTTGAGCCCTAAGGGCTCATTTTTTTTTGAAAACATATTATTAAGGAACCTCTGAAAAATTAAAGAATTGAAAAGAATTTTTATTATTTTCGATTATTTCATTTTTCACGGTTCCTCGAGGAAGCTTAAATGAATACCGTCGAAGCAAGCTTCTTGGTATTCTTTCTTCGAAATAAACCAATTCATTTTTTGCTCATGTTTATGAAATGCAATTATTTCTTAAAATATAGGCTATTTCAGAGCTTCCTTAATTCATTATACAAAACCCTCTCAAGATCCCTCATTTCAGGGCATAAGAAATTATCCCCTACGTTCAGGATAATGAACAAATACATTAAATATCAACTCCTCTAATTTACCCTTGCCTACGGCATATATTCCTTGCATCTATTCACTTCGTCTCTTCGGTCCTAGCTCATAGGCAAGTAATTAATTTATCTAACTCGTCTAATTTACTAAATCCCTTCAAATCAAGCCTCTCGAGATCCCTCGTTTCAGGACATAAGAAATTATGTCCCTACATTCGGGATGACGGTATTTCAATTCATCTAATCTACTAACTTACTAAAATACTAATATACCACTCATCTAATTTACCCTTGCCTTCGGCATATATTTCTTGCAGCTACAATCTTCGTCCCTTCGGTCCTAGCTTATTGGCAAGCAATTAACTTGCCTAACTCGACCAACTTGTCCAACTTGCCCAACTCGTCTACTATTTCGTCTCCTTATCCACATACAACATCGTCCCAATCAAATTCTTATCATTGTGATCCACGGTGATAGTACTATGTGGGTATGGAATCACGATGCTTTCTTTGTTGAAGGCTGCATAGATCGCGTCATTCACTTCTGATTTGGCAACGGGAATGAGTTTTCCTGCGGTAGGATCTATGTAGAAGTACACTCTGATCTCTAGTCCATGGTCACCCATTTGTTCTAACATTACTTTGGTGCTCTCTTTTTCTTTCACAAATCCTAGAGAATTCACTGCATCCCTAATGACTCATAGCCCTCGTTCCACCTTAGTCTGATAATGAATAGTCAATTGCGTTTCCAGTCTCACCAATTCTTCACCGTCATAGGTTCTTACGGGCTTCATCACCATGTCGAGATTTGGCACGATCACTTTTCTCAGATCAAAGGTTCTAATCACCGTATATCTAATCGTAATCTCTTCAATTCTTCAGAAATATGTCTTATCTTGATAGTCCACCTCGATAATATCACCGAGTCTAAACTCTTTATTGGTCAATACTAAGATACCAGAAATAAGATTTCAAAGAATATCTTTGAACGCAAAACCGATACCAAACGAGATCCCTCACAATACTCGAGCAAAATCAACCTCGATGATCATAAATCCAATCAAGAAAGAAAAGATAATCAAGGTATAAAAGATAATTTCACCGATCAATCCACTCACCTTACGAGTATATTCATCGTCTCCGATACTATTTGAACGGATTCTTTTAGCTACAAATTTAGAAAAATAACTAGAGAGCAAAAATAATACTGCAGTCACGATAATCGCAATTCACAACTTGATAATAAAACTTCGAAGATCTCTAATTGCCCAAAGACCAAAAATCGTTCCTCAACTCTCTCACGAAGATGAAGCTCAAGAACTTTCCTCTTGCGCAAAAGCAACTCAAGCCATAAGCAAGCTTGATAGTATGATAATTCATTTTGAATGGAGTCTGTTCATTGTTGTAAATTTATGAGAAAAATACCTACCTTAATGATAGGTATTTGGGGTGTTTTTGTCAAAAAAAACGTCTTCTAATAATAGGTCTCATCTCCATACTCATCGTCTTCGTCACTTTTAACTCATTTTCTCACACGATCCTTAATCTCTGTTTCCCATTTAGTATTTTTAGATCAATTTGATCATCAATCATTAAAAACTGAAGTCATCATACCACCTGAAGCATAATTTTCATTTATTGTTTTTGCATGTTTCTTAAAAAATTCAGCAAAAGCTAAAAATGTTTTCTCCATAGACTCATCTTGGTAATATCATTTTCTAAAGGCGGTATTTTCAATAGCAATTTTTGCGCCCTCTCAATTTCCTTTTTTCAATGCTCTTTTAAATCAATTGAAATCTCATGTAGTCATTTCCCCTTGGAAGAAATCAATATATTTTTTGGTAACAAAGTGCAAGAGATGTTCTTCTTCATTTTTGGATCAGCTAGAAATTTGAGCATCCAAGTTAGTGATTTTCGACAAGAGATTACTCCACAACAACTTCGTATTTCTATCACTAAAGGTTCAATTTGACTTATTAAACCCTTTGAACATTAAATCTTTGAAAGCACCACCAGTCAAATTCATAATACTATCAGAATATAGCGGTGAACTTTGATGTGCACTTTCATTATCTCATAAAGTAGGACCATCATTTCCTAATACAGCAAATTCATAAAAATACTTGATGTCTTGAAGTTGTGTTTTTTCCTCATCAGTGCTTGATGTAGATTTCAGGCTTGCTATTTTTTTGAAAATATCAGTTGAATTGAAATATATAGCGTTGGTAAATGTTTTTCCATTTTTCTTTCGCCAAGATTCACTTTGCTTCAATCTATCTTTATGAGATCCTTTACCATCCTCTCCCCCTAAACTATAATTATGCATTTCAATAAATTCCCCATTTTGGGGAGTTGGCCCTCAGTATGATAAGGTCTTGGATAATGCTTTCCCACGATTGGTAAGTTGATCAGCAAGATTAACAATAATTCTGGAAGCATTAATATTATTCGCTAACTTCAACAAAGGATTACCATATCTTCTCCCCATATCTTCAAGTCTATCGGCATTATTTTTAATTGCTTTACTATTTGTTCATGTAACATAATACTGCAAAATCAACTTATTCACCAAATCTCTTTGCGCTTTAGTATCTACTTTAGATAAAGCCACCTCCAAAAATCCAATAAACTTAGCAGAACTAAGTTTTCCTAATGAAGCTTTCGCTGCACCAAATACTTGAGAAAATGGCCAATTGACTGAATGTTCCTTCACCCCTTTCGCAGTAGTACCGATTTTCTCTTCTGTATAATCCTCAATCGTTTTATAAAACTTCGTTCCATACACTCTTTGCAACTCTTTATCTTCTTTGGTGTGTTTAGCAATATAATTGAGTTCCATTTTTACCAATGCATCTCTTCTATCAGCAGATCCTTCAGGAAGATTTCTAATCGCAGCATATTCTTTGTGATATTCTTTTCTAAAGGCAGCATAATGCTTTGGTCACAACAATTTCTTCACCCACATATGTTCAGATGAATACTTCGATAGAGGTCATTCATAAAGTTCATTTAGCTCCAACACATACAAAAAATCACCTCACAAGGTACGCATATGTGACTTATTTCCAAAATTAAGATTCTGAAAATCTTTATCAACTTCAGCTATTCATTCTTTCTTCTCAGAGGTAGCAGAGTTACCTTCGACATCCATACCCAAGAGTTGATTCTTTCTTTGTTCCATTTCTCATAAGACCAAGCCATCTAATTTCTTCTGTGCATCATACTTATCTACTCATGGGATAAATCATAGTTTTTCATAAAGCCACACTTCTGCTTCCGCAGTTCTAAGTTCTTCATCTTTTTTGAGCGTAGCCATAAATGCATCAGGGATTCACTTCAACATTGCTCCGATTGATCAAATGGAAATTCGTTTCCAAAATCCGTTTTTATAGACTGATCCAGGCTCAATTTCTTCAATCTTCTTGGTTGCATTTTCATACTCATGATCAGAAAAAGGCAATAAACCTTTATCTAAAACAAATAAGGCAAAGGTAGTATAATCCATGGTTTTGGATCGATTACTATAACTCACGGTTACTGAATCAGATCATTGATCTACATTATAAAAGGTATACTCGTTACCTCATGAAGGGGATCATAAATACGTGATATCAGAAATATTTCTCATACTCTCATCATGAGATCTTGTTTCATCTCCATTATATACATGTCATCCAGACCGTGCGCTTTGCAAAGCTTCATCATCAAATCATCAAAGATTATTTGATCCTCAAAGATATCATAATGATTCTGTCAAATCCTTGAGAGAGGCACTTGGTTTGGCTTTGATTATATTATCGCTTCCTCCTCGATTATCGATCAAAAAATCCATACTTGATCCATTGAGAGGATAGGTGAAACTTTTCTTACCCACTGTCATATCAAAATCGGTATTATCTTGTAGAGTTACTCTAATATTATCTCACTCCTGAACCAAAGAAGCCTTTACTCGGTTATTACCACCACCAGGGAGATCATGAATTCCTTGCCCAAAATCATTAAAATACAGAAACGATTCTTGAGGATCTAGTTTCCCGTCTATAAATCTCACTCAAGCATCTCAAGAAAGATTATTAAATCTCTCTGCAAATTCTTTGTGGTTTGGAACTGTATCTATTCACTCCATCTCACGATCAACTCAATCTTGAGAACTCTCAAGCTGTATCGGGGCTAATCCCAACGAAGCTCTAATTTTTTTGGTAGCTTCAGCTGCATCACCTAATGCCGCACTCATAAATACATAGGGCAAAAACTTTAGATGCTTATCAGTGAAATTCACTGTAGATCAAGTATTAGCAACAGTACCATTTCATGACATCAGAAGTTTAGCGATTTCTGGGTCAGTGCGTTCAGCGTCAATCACAAAATGTGGTACAAAGAGGTTTCAGCCATATCAAGTATCTCCTGAAAGACTATACTGATCCAAGTTGGCAATACTGTTTCCATTTACTTTCTGAAAAGAAAGATCCTTTGATTTGAAAGTAATTTTCTTGTCTCAAGGCAAAGTCACCGTACCTGTACTTGGATCCAAAAACTTCATAATAAAAGATTCCATTTTTGCATACTCTCCTGCTCAGATCACATCGGCTCATAGTTTTTGTTTCATCGTTTGAATATATCATCAGATCGTAGATCTATATGACTTGTCGATCAAATGCTTCTTGAGTGAAACTAATTTGGTATTGTTAACAGTCACCTCTTGAGATGCAGAAGAAACTAAACTACCAAGACCAACCGCATTAACATCGCTAAGAGATAAACCGGCAGCATTTAAGGATTGAACTGAATCATAAATCCTCTTAAATTCTGCATCTTTTGTTGCAAGTCGCGCATGATAATCTTTTATTTCTAATGCCGTATTTCAGGCTGCATCTTGCTCTGACTTAAATTCAGGATAAGTAGCATGTGAAAAAATATTTGAAGTAAGTCATTCTAAAAATAATGCTTTTTTCTTTTCGATTATTTCCGACGCAAGATTCCCAGCATTTAAGGTAGTCTCCAGTTCTTGAAATGATTTACTTACATTAAAAGATGATCCAGTAGGATTCTCTGGATTAGTTGGTTGGTTAGGGTTATTTGGTGCACGATTTGCCATAAATTCTTTGTATGCAAAGGAATTAAGGAGGTGATGATTTACTTCGAAAAGAGATAGAAAGATTGTTTTTTTATCTTTTTTCGAGCAGTGAAGAATTGCCTCCTCGAGGAAATGATAGCAAACAAGCCAATTCATTTTTTTGAACTTTCTTCGAACTTCTGTA
>CALGNI010000042.1 GCA_937958645.1 Candidatus Absconditabacterales bacterium | reverse complement strand
GCTCTGTAACTGCTCACAAGGGTATAACTAATTGCTATATAGTATATATCGAAGCATGCTTCCGTTGCGTTCCGCTACCACACGCAACATCCACGAAGGGTCGTCGGCCGCCGAGCGGGACGCGGACCGACTAGGGGTTTTTCGATATTGTTCAACGAAGTATGAGTTGTTTCAATATCAGATGCAGAGCAAAGCTTCGTTTTTACGTGGAGATGCAAAGATATCGAATGTAATGAAGATGTCTTTACATCGAACGTATGCAGAGCAAGGGCCTATGCCAAAAATGAAGAAGGGAGCATAGTTATGCTAATTAGCAATGTTAACGCATCGAAGCTATACATACTTGTGAGCAGTTACTAAGCTCTTACAAGCTGGATTGAAAATAATAAAAACAAAGATCTAAAATTGGACTCACTCCGCCGCAAGCAAACGGAGTATTCGCCCAATTTTTCTTCTCGTTCCTCGAAGACCGATCTTTGTTTTCGTTCGGAAGCCTTCGAAAGCAACACTATCATGAAGAAGTATGATATCTTTTATTGCCTCGCACTAAAGTGACGAGGGAATATTCCGAATATACTCCTTGATAGTTATTCAATGAAAATTACAATACTGTTTCAAGAGGCTTTTGACTTTACACTATATTTCATGTCCATACCCTACCTTTACAGCTCCGGATGAGGAAACACTCGTCTGGTGTGAGAATATATCGCAACCGTATTTACTAAGCACTGAATCTCCTTGGACTTCATTGACGTAGCGGTTTCTTTGCCTGAAAACATCCTTAGTGATTACAATCAGCTCATCTTCGCCGCGCCTACCTATGATCATGGAGTACTTCATGAGCCCTTTTATCGTTTCTTGCAAGCACATAAGAATCGAGATTTGAGTAATCATGGATGTGCAGTGATTGGACTGGGGGACGCTAAATACGATGCCCAATACAATGTAGAATCTGCAAGTCTGATTGAAACATATATCCAAGAACAAAAGGGAACACTCATCACGCCATCACTTCGTATCAATAAACATCCTCTAGGACAATTAGAAACATTAGTAAACCAACGAGCTTCCACCTATATAGATACTTTAGATCAAACAACATCATGATAAGACATGGACTCCTGCTCGCCTGAGAGAGCTGAATGTGAATAGATAGTTCTGGTGAAATTCTCATGCGTGCTTTGATTCGTATGGGATACTGGATCACTTCTGATAGAGAATATCCTTCCTTGATCAAATGAGGGCAGGCAAATTATAATATTAATTTTTCTGATAAGCCCATCAGATGAGCTAGTACGGATTTTATCCTCTGACTCGCTTTGGGTATGGAGGGACTTGAGTACTGCCTCGATCATGTGCAAACATGAGGGACGATTGTACACAATTTTGAAAAACGAGAGGAAGCAATTCCAGATACGATTGCTAGAGCGGAAGCAAAAAATATTACGATTCTCTATATCCCGACCAGAGAATATGTCTTAGAAAAAAAACTCCATACGCTCTTCGAAAACTCGCTTGTGATCTGAGCTGGAGCAGCGGCACTAGGAATTCCTTATGAACAAATTCATGAATCATTCAAGCACAGATATGGAAAAAAAGAAAAACTACGACCCACCAATGAAGCTTGTCTCAAGGCAGGATTTGAACAGATCTCATCGTGAGTACTGGATCTTCAAGTCATTGAAGAAACACCAAAAAGAATGTTTGTCGATTGAAACACTACACTCGCGATGGGTGCAATCCATGCCGGAGTAAGAACCTATTTTGCTTATCCTATGTCACCTTCGAGTTCGATCTTGGGATACTTCGCTAAGACAGCTCCCAAAACTGGTGTGGTGGTGAGACAAGTCGAAGATGAAATCTCAGCGATCCAAATGAGTTTGGGATCCATGTATGCAGGGACAAGATCGATGACGGCGACCTCAGGAGGAGGATTTGACCTCATGACTGAGACGATCTCCTTATCAGGTATGACTGAAGTGCCTTGTGTCGTAGCAATCGCCCAAAGACCAGGTCCAGCTACAGGATTGCCAACATGGACAGCCCAAGGAGATCTGATGTTGAGTATCTACGCGGGACACGGAGAATTTGCCCGTATCGTCATCGGAGTTTCAGATCCTGTCTCAGCATTTGAACTTACCCAACACGCATTCAACTTAGCAGAAGTCTATCAAGTACCGGTGATTATCTTGACCGAAAAGCTTATCTCTGAAAATCGTCAAACCATCCTTCCTTTCGAACAAAATACCATCCCCATACAAAGAGGTTTAGTCAGCGATCCTGCTGAGTTAGCGAAGCTAGTACCAAGTGACAGATATAAAATCACAGACTCAGGAGTATCAAAAAGATGGGTCCCGACTCATGCTGAGACGATTTTTTATTGCAACGGAGATGAACACCATGAAGACGGAACCTTGGATGAATCACCAGGAGCTTGAGAGATGATAGCCAAGAGAGTAAGAAAGACTGAAACCATCAAGAAAATACTCCCAGAACCAGTTCTTTACTGACCGAAAACGGGAAAGAAGCTGTATATCTGACGATGAAGCACACTTGGACTGTTTCAAGATATCATCGAGTATAATCAAGCAGAAGCATCGTATCTTCACATAGCTTACCTATACCCCGTAAAAAGTGATTTTTTGAACTCAGTATGTAAAGAATATGATGAAGTCATTATCGTAGAAAATAACGCAAGCGGACAGCTCCATACCCTCCTTCGCACAGAACTAGATTCAAACATAGCGCTTTCAAGTTTCAAGAAACGAAACGGGAGACAGTTTAGCATCGAAGAAGTCTTGAGTCATATCAACGAAAGAAATTAGAAAAATAGCAGGCGTCATTCTGAAAGAAGCGAAGCGTATTAAAGAATCTCGAGAGGAATTAGCATCGCGAGATCCTTCAGTCGTTCCTCCTTCAGGATGACGGCAAACTTTACACTATAATCTCCACCCATGACCAAGCAACTCGAACAGCTGATTCAAAACGCACAGTGATTCTTGAGTTTAGAATCTGATGTGAAACATACCCGATGTAGTGGGTGTGGAAATTATGGAATCATGAATGCAACGATGAGAGCGATTACCTTACTTGGTCATGCAGGTCATGAAGTAATTTTCGTCTACGATGTAGGTTGTTCTGGTAATGGCTCTGACAAACTCATGGTCAATACGATCCATGGTCTTCATGGAAGATCACTTCCTCTTGCCTCTTGAGTGCATCTTGCAAACCCTGAGATCCCTATCGTGGTGATGGCTGGTGATGGAGCTACGCTGAGTGAATGAGTCAATCATCTGATCCATACAGCCAGAAACAATTACAACATCACTTTCTTGCTTCACAACAATCACAACTATGGTCTCACCACAGGTCAAGCATCTTCTACCACGCCCAAAGGCTGTCATCACAAAGGGACGGTAGGCGAAACCACCGCCACTCCCCTCATCCCTTCACAGCTAGTCCTCAGCTCAGGTGGAACTTTCGTAGCCAGGGGGTATTCTGGTGATGTAGACCAACTCACCGAACTCATCATGGCCTGAATCACTCACAAATGATTTTCTTTTGTTGAAATTCTCCAATTGTGCCCTACCTATTCCAAAGCAACTTCTGCAGAACGATACGACCAAAGAATCTATAAAGTTAACGACCGTGACGATTATGATCCAAGCGACAAGCATCAAGCCTACCAAACGGTCGAAGACTTCGATCACCTGGCTACAGGAATCTTATATCAAAACAAAGACCATACACATTTTTATGAAGAGCAAGTACAAAGACAGGGAATGAAAACAATGCCCGTGGATGAGGTTGTGCAGTTTGATGTGAGTGGATTGATTGAGGAGTTTTTGGTGTAGAAACCAAATGACATTTTTCAAGAACCACTAAGAAACTGTTTCCAAAAATGTTTGAAGATGCATATGCTCAATCCCCTCATATGATCACTCAAACAGTGTATCCATAGTCACCACAATCTTTCTATAGTTATCTCTAATACTCTCTAGTCACGAAAATTCTCTTTGCTTAGTTTTTTCTGATCCAAGAAGATAACTAACTTGCACATATATTTTTTCTTTTCACTTACTCGCTATAAAATCGATTTCCTTATCATCAAACTCCCCAACTAGAATATCATAACTGTGTGATACTAAGTGAGAATAGACAAGGTTTTCCAGAATTTTTTCTATGTCATTTTTTGCATCAAATCATCAGGCAATATAGTTTCTTAGTCAAATATCCGTAAAATAATATTTTTTCTTCGTAGAAAGCATTTCTTTTCATTTTATATCATACCTACTTACTCATTGAAGTAAGAAAGCATTTTGTGCATAGTTAATTCGATCAATAATTCTATTGGGTGATAGTGTTATTTTTTCATTTTTTAAGAAATTTGATATATTATTTGCTGAGAATAACGACCTCACATGTTTGGCTAAGTATACTATCAATGAATTAAGTAATGCAGTGTTTCTTAGATTATTTCTTTTTACAATATCTCTCAACACAATACTATCATACATTCACTCCATGAACTTCTCTGTTTCTTGTTGCAAGTCGAGTCAGGTTAGCAATGGCATTCAACCATATTTCATATAGCTCATCAGTGATGCTTCATTAGCTTCTAGCTTATGAAAGAGAATAAATTCTTTATAATCCAAAGGATATATCATAAATTTAATATACCTTCATCATAATAATGTAGCAATATCACTCTCAAGCATTTCAGCATTTGATCAAGTAATATAGATATCATGAGTTCATTTCTCTTTCAATGACGCTATCGCCTTTTCCCATTCATCAATCATTTGGATCTCATCTACAAAAATATAGGTATATCCTTTCGTTGCTTCATATAGATCTTTATATCCTTTTATATCGTCTCGCTCTATCTTTTCTTTGTTGATATAAATTATTTCATCTTTAGAAATGTTCATCTGAGTCATCAAATAATCAATAATCATGATTACCATATAGCTCTTCCCTGTTCTTCTTTGTCACAGAAGCACCTTAACAATATCTTTATCCATATAAGGAACTATTTGATCAAGATACTTCTTTCTCTGAATATATTTTTTATTAATCATATTTAATAAAATGAACAATAAAGCCTATTTCATTAAGTATACGTAAAGAAAAAAATAATGCAAATCAATTTTACTCATCAAACATCCATCAAAATAACTGCTCATATGTATCTTTATTTTGAACGAAGGGCTCTGCAAACTTCAAATATGCGACTATTTCTCTTCTCTTATTTGAGTCCTTAGTATACCTTTTGCTGTAGTACACATCTTTCATCTCATTTGATGATATCTGATCTATAGTCAGCGCTAACAACTTAGGATTGTCCTTATATGAACTTATCATAGCACGAAGGAGTCTTCAGCTAATATTCTTTTTTTTCTGATAATGTTTCATTATTACAGCGATCATCGCTCAAGCATTCTCAATCTCACTATCGGTATTCGCCTCTTTGGCTACATCAAGAACTGCTTGAAGTTCTAGAGGTATTTCTTCAGTAGGACTATATATTCACTTAGACAGTCCATTATCAAGCTTCTTTGGGTTTTTTGATCTCACTAAGGCAAGGAGGTGATCACTATCTTGATAGAGTAATGGAGAATACGTAGTCCTCTCTTCAATTTCTAAACTAGAAGACTGATTAGTGGCTTCTCTAGAATTCATTACAGCGTCACTTTCAGATAAAATTGCTATTACAAATTGTTCATTAGGGAGCATTGAAACGTTTACTAGCTCTCCTTTTTTTACTATAACTCTTCAAGCTCTATGCACTTTATAAAACTGTTTAGTTTCTATATTGTATTCCAGATCTCCAACCGTAGGAGCTCTATATTCTACATCTAACGATCAATGACTCCCCGGATACAAAATATAATCTCAGTCAGGCAATCATTTAACTTCAGTTGTCTTATTTCCTAAAATATTTTCATCCTCTTTATTTCTATACCTTGGAAAGCATGACATACTATGATTTTCTTCTAGATACTTATCATAAAACCACTCATACACTCATGTACTAGCAACTTCTGATTGAGCTATTAGGTTCATTACTTTTTCTGGTTCTTCTCAATTTCGTATACTTATATTATTCTCCTCAATAAACTGTGTAGCCGTATCTAAATGACCATATTCTACTAATGTCTGCAATCCAGATAGCTTAGTCAATGGATTTACATGAATTAACATCTCTTTTATTAGAATCTTAGTTTCTTGTTTTCGCTCCATTATTGAACTATCACTTACTCAATTATATCATAAAGTTGGATGTTTATATAACATTCATAATTTCATAGCAAGATCTTCTTCATCAGTTGAAGATTCTGCCATCATATGGATCAGTGATCTTCCTTTTATTTCAGCTGCTTTGTGTAAGGCAACAAGCTTTCACTTTTCTCAGTCAGAATATGCTCGATAACGCTGCACTTCATACATATCACATCTTTTACTTCTTGAAAGTAAGAGGTCATTCATCTTATATACTCATAAAGTATTACCATTGAGTAATCATTTGTGTATTGCTGTATGCTGAATTTTTACCTCATGTCCTGTTTTCGTATCAATATAGCTAGTTCAGGTATCACATTTTTTGTCTGCATATCCTCATAGTCGTTTGAGATATTTATCCCAAAGCTCTTCGGATAATTTTTGGTCAACAATAAGGTTATGCCATATGGTTTGTGAGTCAGCTCCCATTTCACTTAAGTTTTTTCCTTTGATCTTTCTATCCTTATCAAGATCATTCTCTCTATACCAACTCTCGAAGCTTCTTCTATGTTGATCATTAGAAAAAACATTAGACACAGGTTTACTCTTTTTATAGTTTTCATAAAAAGCTTGCGTTTCCATTTCATACTTTCTCTTATCTCATTTGCGAAATAGCAATTCTCAATGTAACTCGTAATATTTTTCTAACAATCATAATTTGAACTCTGAAAATCAAGAACTTAGCCATTCTTCGTCAAAATTAGCTTTATATCATTTTTCTATCAACGTTGAAGTGACTTTCTCACTCTCTTGTTCTGTTGCATAATGAAATAAGTTGAGTGTCTTAGTTGTTACATTTTTTGGTTGATTCTCAATATAATCCCATAAATAGTAAATATCCTTAGCAAACAGCTTCTTTGTATACTGTGTGTAGACTGGATTATCATTTTCTATCAATTTTTTGATGAACAGGTTTTGATATTTCTTACATATTTTTTCTAAAAAATCACTCATTTCGTTATCTCACATATGCATACGTGCTTTATTAGCTCAAAATTCCTTGATAGAGAGTAAGTGAGCATATCAAAGATAAAGATTACCTCGCATTTCTATATATCAGAAAGAATTATCATTCTTCTCGTAAGGCATAACATTAGCTAAAAATTCAAGATATTCACCTATCTGCTGTGCAATATTCTTTAATTCTTTTTCAGATATATTAAGCGATAATTTAGTATCAACATGTCCTTTCTTTGAGGCATCAAAATATTCATCCCTTTTAGTATTTAATGAGTCTGTAAGTTGCTTTATTGGTCTAAGGCGTTTATCACGTAATTTTTCAAACCATCAAAACTCTGTATTACTATTTTGAGAGATTTCCAAAGATGATAAAGCAGAAATGACCGCAATATCAAATTCTTTTCATTTCTGTAATTGATCTTGCAATAAGGTAAAAAAAGCAATAACATATTGTATTTTTTTATCAACCTCAATGATCTCATCTTGTTTCATAATATGATCAAGTTTACTTTCAAGAACTCATAGCTCCTTTTTTGCATTGGATAAATCTTTAGATGAGGAACTACCAAGCTCAATACTTTCTGGAAAAACATCTCTAGAATATTTATATCAACTTTCTAAATATTCGATTTGCTTCTTTTTCTCTTCAATCCATAGTTGTATCATCTTCACACTCAATTCACTATCAGTATATCAATTCAAGCCATTACTTCATATAGAATACTTTACTCTCATTCTTTTCCATCGTTTCAATTTTGCCTCAAACACTTCCTTCATCCTCCCCAAGGTCTCTACAAGACTATCAAATTCTTCGTAGTCTCTTTCGATTGGTCAAAGGTAGTTGAGGAGTTTTTGAATCGTGCTTTGGGTGTCTTTTCCATCGCGGATCAGTCTAGCGCATTGTCTGACATGAAAATTAGTCATTACAGAAAGATCGATCTTATCACGAAACAAGACCCACAAGGTGGCGAATTTTGACATAGCTCCAATACTTTCTGTCGATGATCATCATTGGTGCATTATCTCCTCTTCTGTCGTTATCAAGATATCTCGCAACAAAGGATCAGGGAAGGATCTTTTGAGTTTATCTAACTGTATCCTGTGTTCATGAGACCAAGGAAAAGAAAGTAGCCAAGAAAAAATAAAATTGATTTCATATGCTTTTTCAAGATTGTGATAATCTCAAACATATGAGACATTCTCAACTGTAGAATAATCAGGGATATCAAGACCATAAGATTCAGCTCGGTCAAAAATACTTATCATCGTTTTATCAGTACATCATTGGGTAGTGATAGTTTCCCATAGATCGTTTGCTCAAGCGTTTTCTATAGCAGAAATCGTTGTCTTTCACTGGTAGATAAACAAGTACTTAAGGTGAGTATCTCGATCCTCAAACCATTCTTTTCGAGCTTGAGATAGATCACCATGAGTAATATACCATTGGACATCCTTCTTTAGATCATCAAAGTTCTCTTTATATCTACACAATCAATTGATTAGTGTTAAGATATGATCGTCAGTCACCTCTTCGGGTAAGAGTTGCGTCAATGCTTCCAAACGATCTTGTGATTCTTCACTCTGATCTAAGATATTTTGTAAATAGTAATCATAAGTGTTATTTTTATAAAACTTACGCTGAATATCTTCTTGGATTCCCACTTTCTCTTCTGATCAAGTTTCTAGTTCATGAGAAAGTTCTTCCTCTGATTGAGAAATTATCTTATCTGACTCCAAACGACTAGCATCTCCTTTATTGTTTGCTGGTAGTTCGTCATCTAGATTGTTGTTTTGATCTTGTTTGTTTTGTTTTTTTGCCATACTAATAGAAGAAAAAAGTCCTAATTCTAGTATACACACCACTTAGGAATTAAGCAAATTTACCCTTTTTTTACTAAAAAAAAGCCCCGCTTGAAAACAAGTGGGGCTTTTATCCTCAGTAAAAATACATCTATCGTTAGACTAACGATCAAAAGTGAGTAATGTACCTCTATTCTCAAAATTGAATTCTTGTTTTCCATGAAAATTGGAATATCCAATCACCCCATTTACAATAGTAGCACGAACGGTGTGAGTAAACTGTCTTCCAGTAAACGGAGACCAGCCACACTTAGAATGAATAACTAATTGATCCAAAGTCCATGGAGTTTTTTCGAATAAAGCTATATCAGCCTTATATCCTTCTTTGATATATCCACGTTTTTGAATACCAAACAGGTCTGCTTGATTGTGACAGCATGCATTCACTACCTGTTCGATAGTAAATACCCCTTCCTCAACCAAATCTAACATCATCAAAGGATTTTCACCAACTGAAGGAATACCAGATGGTGCAGCAAAATAGCCAAGCTTTTTCTTCTCCAACTCATGTGGCGCATGGTCTGTACAAATCACATCCAGTAAACCATCACGGATAGCTTGTCGAATCTCAGACTTATCTAAAGGAGTTTTGACTGAAGGATTGCATTTTATCAAATTTCCAAATAATTCGTAATCACTGTTGTCAAAAACAATATGAGGGAGACAAGCCTCTGCAGTAATCAACTTGTTCTTCACTGGAATTCCCGTATCAAACAAGTCTAATTCTGCACCGGTGCTGATATGATAAATATGAGCACGAGAATTTAGTTTGCGAGCCATATCAACAATCTTTTTCGTTTTTGAATAACATGCGTCATTAGGTCTGACATGCTGATGAATTCTCGCATGCTCTACCTCTTTACCCTTTTCAACTTGTTGTTTAAAGTACGCAAGATTCTTTCTAATTATTTCCTCCTCTTCTGAGTGGAAGATTTTGATAAAATCAGGGTGGTTTTCTAGTATCCAGTAAATCGTATCCATATTCACCAACATATTTCCGGTTGATGAGCCTGCAAAAATCTTAAATCCTGGAATATACTTTCGCATAGTCTCATTTTCCACCAGCGCACTAATCTCATCTTGATTTTCATTTGAGACACCAAAATTCATCGAGTAATTCACGAGGCTAAAGCGAAGTGCTCTTGCATGACGATCATACCATTTTTCAGCAGTTGTAATTGGAGGATTGGTATTTGGTTGATCATTGACTGATGTTACCCCACCTGCAATTGCAGCTTTTGATCCAGTAAAAAGATCTTCTTTTTCCATTTGACCAGGTCCTCTAAAATGAACTTGTGAATCAATGATTCCAGGCGTGAGAGTAAAATTTGAACAATCAATCACTGTAGCATTTTTTGGTGTAGCAATAGACACTGCTACTTGGTCTATCGTATCACCAACAATGAGAACATCTCCTCTAGTAAAAGAAAGATTTTTACTAACGATTTTTGCGTTTTTTAATAAAATTTTATTCATTATTTTTAAATTTTGGTGTTTAATTTAATTACTCTAAGCCCGCTTTGCAAATACCTTATTCGCATAGCTGCTCAATTTCTTTACTCTCCATGGTCTCAATAGTCCGACTGTTCCTAAGGCAATGCCTTTGACACAGCTAAAGGTACTGAGTTCATCGATTTGTTTCTTTGTCATAATCCCTCCACCAGCGATCACGTTGATATCAGGATCTTTTTCTTCAATTTCTTGTAATTTTTTAACGAGTACTGAGTAAATCGGTAATCCCGAAAGACCTCCTTCATAACGTAGACCAAGTCTATACGGCAACGGCGACTGTCCGTGGGTAAATAAGTTTTCCCAATTAATTCCTGATGAAGCATCTCCAAAAGGAATCGTGTTTGAGATAATATTCCCATCGATCAAATCTTTAAGCTCAAGCAAGATTTGAGTAGTCACTAGAGCATTCCATTTGTAATATAATTTCACTTCAGGAAGCAAAGCTTTAAAAGTCCTTGCGATCATTTTTAACTGCTCCAATTTCTGCGTATCAAGGGTATTATCATGTTCAGTATTTGGACATGAAACATTGATCTGAATACTATAATGGTGAAATTTAGGATTGAGATATTTCTTTAATAAGACAATAATATTATTGATTTCTTCATAAAGCTCACTTTCACTCTCAGCTTCAAGCTGTAAAGAAATATGAAAATGTTTATCTCTTTTTTGCCAATCTCCCTTGTTGAGCATAAACTCAAGACCTGGATTGGAAAGTCCGATGGCATTGAGCATATATCCATGCCAAAAACTGTACAAAGAGACCCAGATAGAACTAGGATACCATGACTTGATTTTGTATTTTTTTCTCAAGTCAGTATTGCCTACTCTAGGCTTCAAGGTTGCTGTCTTGGCGACAAATGTACAATGAATGAAATTGTATCCTGGTACGAAGAAATAAAATAATTGATACCAGTATTCAAGAAACTTAATTCTTCCAAAGAATCCTTGGACACCACTCTGCCCATAACAATGTTTGTTTTTCATAATTTTCTAATTTTTAATGATTTGTGTATGTTAATACCTTATGAAAGAGCATAGTACTGCATCATTCGAAGGTGTTCTGTAGCTTAATTAATACAGAGAATAAGCGTCATGTCAATATAAACATTGTCTTTTTCTCCCTTTCTTGCGTTCTAAGGTTAAGGAGGTGATGATTTTTTTGAACTTTCTTCGAACTTCTGTATTCTAACTCTTCGCTAAGTTTATCATCATTTCCTTAACTCCTCATTAAGTTTTGACAAAACAGCCTCTTATCCCCATAATTACATTACTCTTTTACCCTTAATTGACGAACCATGGAAATCATGAAGAAAATTGTAGAAAAGATGCACACGTTTACTGTATTTGATTATGCATTGTATGAAATTACGATCTTTGTACTCGCACTACTTTTGGTGAAATATTTGCCATTTTTGACGAGTGCACCAGCTTGGGTATACCTCGTGATCATTGCAATCTGAGCGACTCACTTGTATGAAGTAATCTCAGGAAATGTAACTCATAAAAAGCCAGAGCTCACAGTAGCAAAAAAAACTCCTACAAAAGCTAAGGCAAAAACGAAGGCTAAAGCTACGCCAGCAAAGAAAACTACAAAAGCTAAAGCTACTAAGACTAAGGCAACCAAAGCTAAGAAAAAATAAGAATTCGTTAAAATAATCCTTCGGATTTTTGATTCAATCTTTTTAATGAAGAATTACTACTTCAAAACTTATTACTAAAGCAGTAATTGGAGTATTTATATGTATTCAGCAAATACATACTGTTTTTTTTAATCAGGCGCCCATAAACAGCTTAAGGAGGTGATGATTTACTTCGAAAAGAGATAGAAAGATTGTTTTTTTATCTTTTTTCGAGCAGTGAAGAATTGCCTCCTCGAGGAAATGATAGCAAACAAGCCAATTCATTTTTTTGAACTTTCTTCGAACTTCTGTA
>CALGNI010000041.1 GCA_937958645.1 Candidatus Absconditabacterales bacterium | reverse complement strand
AATAGAGAAACCGCCTCGTGATGAGGTGGTTTTTTGTTTTTAGGTCATTCGCTAATTACTGATATGAGTTGAATGTAGTAGGTGGATTAATCACCACCTTCCTCCTCAAGAGCCTTCTGCTTCTCAGAAGAAAATTTTCACAAAACAAAGATTCATGCGAGTCATAGGACGGTCGTGACACCAACAGCTCATGCTGCAGTTCCAAAACCAAGGATTCACAGGAGTATAGAAGCAGAGAATCACATTCATACTGAAGCTAATCAGTAATTTTGCCCTTTATTGATTTTCTTGGCTTGGGTGCTAAGGAAGATTTTTTCACATTCTCTCCTATGTTCTGCTTCACGGTTAGCTTCATTCATAATTTGCTGAGCTGATCACGGGATGATTTCCTCATATTCTGCTAGTTCTTGGGCTGGAGGGATTGGTCAAGAGTAGTAAAGACTTAGCTGTTGTAAAAAGTCTTGAGTAAATGCTCAAGAATTCGGATCTGATCATCAATCGAAATGAGTATTATTTTTCGCTTGTTTGTTTAGTTCATGCATGTTGTGATCTGAAATGGGTTAAAGCATGCTTAACATCCATTCCAAATTTTTTATAGTCTTTCATCAGTGCCATTTTGTCTATGTGTCATCCAGATCTATATCATTCACAAACACGCTTCATGTCTCCTCAAAAGATACTAAACGATGATGCGATGCTTAGTGAGCTTCGAATATTCTTAGCCCACACTGGTTTGAATGATTTCATAGTAGATGACGAAACAAAATGTTTTTATTACTGAAAGTATACTATTTTGAAAGTTGAATGTCAAGTGAGAATAGCTGAGAGAGTAGTGAAATACAAGTATAGTAGTATGAAAAAAGTATGAAAAATTAACCTACATAGTAGCACTTGTAAGTAGATCTAATGAATTTATACTATAACCCATGAAAAAAATAAACGAATCATTCGCCTGCCTAGGCTGCAAGAAAGAAATACCAAAAGCTTCCAAGACTTGTCGCAATCATTGCCCATGGTGTTTTTTGTCACAACATGTAGATGGTGAGCTTCCAGGAGATAGAGATACGGACTGTCATGGAACCATGGTTCCAAGTGAGTATGAAATCAAGAATGGAGTCACGAAGATACACTTTATCTGCTTGAAATGCAGGAAGGACCATCGAAATAAATCAGCTGACGACGATGAAATGGGTGAGTTGGATACTTGTATCAAAAAATGGAAACCGAAGCTAAAAGCGTAGAAAAATAGAAAAACTGCCTCGTGATGAGGCTGTCTCAAAAATACTTAAACCCGAAGGGTTTAGGTATTTTTTTTGAATGAAGTGATTATACTGTAATTACTTTACTAACTGACTAGCACTATGTTCATAGAATATAATCAGAATCAAACATATCTGCTCCCTCAAAACTTTAAAGAATTTTTGTGAGAGTGACATCAGGCTCTTATTTTGAGTGAATTAGTTGATGAACTGGACTTAGAGGATCTATTGAACGAGTATACAGACGAATCAAGATGAAGACCGGCATACCATCCTAGAATGATGCTAAAAGTGCTTTTCTATTGATACATGAATCAAACGTTTAGTAGCAGGAAGTTAGCGAATAAGTTGATGTCAGATTTGTGATTCATGTTTATCGCTTGAAACAATAAACCAGACTTTAGAACGATCAATAGATTCAGAAAAGAGAAAGGGAAAATTCTAGAAAATATATTTGTGCAGGTTGTACTAAAAGCTAAGGAGTTGTGAATGATTCAGTTTTGAACCGTGAGTTTGGATTGAACAAAGATATATGCTAATGCTTCGAAAGATAAATCTTATACGATAGAAAAATTGGAAACGAAAATAGGAAAACTGTTTGATGAGGCTGAAAGAATAGATGAGATTGAGGATTCATTGCATGGAGAAGGAGACTGATCTGACATTCCAGAAGAGTTGAGGACTAAAAAAGGTAGAGCTAAGAGAAAGAAAGAGATTGAGGCAAAAAAAGATGCCTTACAGATAAAGAAAGAAGCGGTAAATAAGTGAATTGATAGAAAAGAAGAACAGTGAATTAAGCAAGAAAGAATTAATTTGACGGATCAAGACTCGAGGTTAATGATGATGAAAAAGAAAGATTGGGGTGTTGGATATAATCCACAAAATTTAACAGAGAATCAGTTTATACTAGAAACTACGGTGCCAAATTCAGCAGAAGATACATGAGAGCTAGTGCCGATATTAGATAAGTTTCATAAAAACTATGGAGAGCTCCCAGACAAACAGTTAGCAGATGCGGGATATGCAAGTGAAGAAAATTATCAATACATGGAAGACAATAAGATAGAAAGTTACGTTCCCCATCAAAAAACATCCTTAAATATGGATGATTATACATACGATGAAAAGAATAATTCGTATCAAGACAAAGAAGGAAATACCTATAAGTTTAAGCAGAATATCAGAAAGAAGAAGAAGTGAGTGAAATGAAGGCCAAAGAAATGAGTGAAACTTAAAGAAGAAGAAATAAAAGCAACACAATATATCACTACATTGGCAGATTGAAAAAATAAAATAATAACAGTGAATAAAACTTGGAAAGCACTCTGCAAAAAGAATGATGAGAGATTATATTCAAAAGAAGGAAGGGAGAAATACAAAAAAAGGAGTGGTTGCGTAGAAAACGTCTTTTGAAATATAAAGATGAATTTTTGATTTACGAGATTCTTGCTTAGGTGATTCGAATGAGTGGAGATAGAGCGAAATTTGATATGCTTAGCGCATAACTTCCAAAAGATCATCGGATATAGAGCTAAACAGGTAGCATAAGAGGAAGGTTTTAGATTAGTTCGAAGAAAATAAAAACCAAGCGTGATTGCTTGGTCTTTGTATTGCTTGAAAACTGATTTTGAGACAGCCTCCACAGAAGCATTTTTTGTATCAGGATCTCCATTCATATATTGAGTTCATCGGAGTTCTAGTACGAGAAATGACGAGATATAAATTACGCTTAAAGAAAATTAAAAAATATGACTATGATAGTATATTTTTTATTGTTTCTTCTGTTGGTGTAGGAATAATATCAGGGTTTATGTACACAGCTTTCATCAATCCTGAAACCATTGCAGCACCCATAGTAGGGTTTGGCATTACTTTAATTTATATAGTTTCCTATTTAGGAATCATAGGCAGTAAAAAGAACTCAACTGAAGAATTACTCCATGAAGCGACGAATAAACTATTTAATCCAAGCTTTGAATTGAAAGGCTTTGAATGTATGCAAAGACAAGATGTACATAGGACTACTGTTAGAAGTCCCATCAAGTCACTTAGACTTTTATACAATAATTCAAAACCTCAGGACGCTAAAACACATGGTTTTAGTCTAATCTTTGGAGATACAGACAACAATAACGTAATCATAATAAAAAACTCGTTATTTCCGTTATCTTCAGCAAAATACAATATCAATTCTGAATCAGAAGTAGAATTATGGACTAATGAAGACAAAAAAATCATTATTCAAAATACTAATAGTCATTCTCTGGTTTCAATGATCACAAAAATCATGGAAGCTGTAGAAGTTAACGATCAGAATCATGTATTATTCGAAGA
>CALGNI010000040.1 GCA_937958645.1 Candidatus Absconditabacterales bacterium | reverse complement strand
AGGTGATATGAGAAAGTCAGTTT
Source organism: Candidatus Absconditabacterales bacterium (assembly GCA_937958645.1). Classification (GTDB taxonomy): domain Bacteria; phylum Patescibacteriota; class Gracilibacteria; order Absconditabacterales; family Absconditicoccaceae; genus JAHDCT01. The sequence goes on along the minus strand of CALGNI010000040.1, from coordinate 6,644 downwards.
ATGTAATTTGATCAAGAAGGTAGAGCAGAATCTAAGGAAGCATCAGTTCTCACGTATGAAATCGGATGACGATGAACCGAATTGGCTTATGCACCCAAAAAGTCTTGATTCGTCAATTTTTACATGCATTAATTTTTAATATTTTATCCTAACCTCCTCAATAACCCTACCACCCCAAGAAAATCCTTCTTGGACTCTGACTCTGGCACGAGTGCATGGAAATCTGTTTCTACGACATCAAGGAGATCATTAATTGCTTCACTTACTTTTTCGTGGATAGCAAAATTTGAAAAATCTTCTTGTAGCAGTGATAACTCATCATCTGATAGTTGTTTTCCTCTCGCATCCTCCAGTCTTTTCAATGCTGCTTCATCATAGCTCTCGCGACACACGGACATGACGATGGTTTGATTTCCTTCTTGAATATCGCTCATTTTAGTTTTTCCTTCATTGTTTGGAATTCGATCAAGTAAGTCATCTCTCATTTGGAAGGCTATTCCGATGTTTTTCCCTAGTGCTTCAATATCGGTGAGGTCATCAATACCAGCAAGACTTGCTCCGATCATCATAGGTTTTTGGAAGGTGTATTGCCCTGATTTTAGGTGGTCTTTGTCAGAAATTTCTTCTTTGGTTCTCAATGCGTCAGTTGATGTACTAAAGTGTACATCAAGCATCTGACCTATCACTACTTCGTTGAGCATAGTAAATACTATCTTGTGAGCCTTTGGATGATCACACAAGAGTTGCTGAGCTTCTTGAAGAGCTCGCGTATATACGAGATCACCCACAAGCATCGCTTGCACATCTCCGTGATACGGGTTTTCATATAGTCATGCTAAGTGCTTATGATAGGTTGGTATTCCATGTCTGCTTGTCCCTTGGTCACAAATATCATCGTGAATCAATGCAAAAATGTGAATCAGTTCATTTACTAGTCCTACTCTCGTGATAAACTCAAGATCATCAGCTCCATAGATACTATACCAAAGATATACCATATACGGGCGAAATCTTTTCCCATGATCTATATATGGTTTGAGATAGGTAATCATCGAAAAAGTCTTTTCATCAGGGAAAAGTGGTTGTACTTGCGTGAGTTTATCTTCCAATCGTTGCTCTAGATGAGTATCGAAGTGAGTTTTGTATACTTTTAGGTTCATGGGTAATTAGGCAAGTTGGGTAAATTAGGCAAGTTGGACAAGTTGGGTAAATCAGACATGTTGGAAGTGTCGTCATCCTGAAAGAGTCTATAGCGTAGCGAAAGACGGCTGAAGGCCCCTAAAGGGATACATTTCAATAATCTCGAGAGAATACTATCCTTGCGAGATCCTTCAGTACGCTTCGCTTCCTTCAGAATGACAAATAATATACTTTCTAAATTCTTAATTCTAAATTCTTAATTCTTTCTTCCTTTCGTATTCCTCTTGTACTCATCATCCACCTCATTACAACAAACATATGAAAAAGAAAATAGCAATCATAGGTTCAGGATTTGGTGGGCTGTCAGCAGCATGTTATCTCGCTAAGGCTGGTCATGCGGTGACTGTGTATGAAAAAAACGAACAACTCTGAGGACGTGCTTCAGTAAAAAAGGCTGATTGATTCACTCGAGATATGGGGCCTAGCTGGTATTTGATGCCAGATTTGTTCGAGAACTTTTTTGCTGATTTTGGAAAAGATGTTCAGGACTATCTTGCACTTACTAGACTCGATCCTAGCTACAAAATCTATTTCAAAGATGATACTGAAACTCCTGTGATCGATGTACATACTGGCGTAGAAAAGAATCGTGAATTATTTGAATCGCTTGAGCCATGATCAATGGACGCACTCAAGGAGTATCTAGAAAAAGCTGAGGTTCAATACAATATAGGGATGAATGAATTCGTCCAGAAAAACTATGATAGCATCTTCGATTTTTTCAACAAGAGAATGATGCTTGATGGATTGAAAATGAATATTCATACGACCATCTGAAAATACGTAAAGAAATACTTCAAGTCTGACAAAATGCAAAAGATCATGCAATATCCTATGCTGTTTTTGGGTAGTCCTCCGTATGAAACTCCTGCATTATACAATCTCATGTCTTATGTGGATTTTGGAATGGGAGTTTGGTATCCGCAATGAGGAATGGGATCGCTCGTAAAAGCTCTCGTAGATCTTTGAACAGAACTCTGAGTCACTTATAGAACCTGAGCTGAAGTAAAAACAATCCACAGCACCCCCGAACCAAAGACGCGAAAACGATGGAAACACAAATCAAAAGTAACGGGACTCAGCTTAGCATCAGGAGAAACGATAGCTTTCGATGAAATCGTCAGCAACGCAGATATGCATCGGACAGAAACAAAACTTCTAGAATCAAGCGATCAAACATACAACGAAGCATATCGAAAGAAACATACACTCGCTCCGAGTGGTTTTTGTGTGTATCTAGGGCTGGATAAGAAAGTAGAATGACTAGAGCATCACACCCTCATCTTCAATGAAGATCGAGAACAAAATAACCAAGAAATCTTCAAGACTGCGACCTACCCAACTGATCCCTCATACTATATTTGTTGTCCGTCAAAGACTGATCCAGATGTAGCTCCAGCATGATCGGAGAATCTCTTTTTCTTAGTTCCTTTTCCTTCACGTGTGACGATGAACGATGAACAGAAACAAATATACAGAGATAAACTCTTAGCAGACGCTGAGAAAGTCTTAGGACAATCTCTCACTGATCATATCGTACATGAAGAGATCTTTGGTCCAGATGAATTTAGTTCTAGATACCATGCCTATGGAGGAAATGCGTTGAGTGGATGAGCTCACACCTTCTCACAAACCGCTATCTTCCGTCCAAATAATGTCTCTAAGAAGGTAAAAGGTCTGTATTATGCTTGATGATACACCAACCCTGGTATCTGAGTGCCTATCTGCATCATCTCTGGTAAATTAGCTAGTAAAAGAGTCGCTGAACATGGATAAAAAAAATGCCGCCTATATCATCTTCTTCTTCCTTTCCTCACTGATCGGACGATGAATGTCATATATCTCGCAAACAATGATACTGTCATGAATGACGGTATTTTTGTTATGCTTATGATGATGGTACGCCTGGGTATCATGGAAAGTTTGGTGAAGACAATGAGTCATCTGATTTGTGAGTCTAGGAATCTTTGCACTCTGTATCGAATATATCGGCTCTACCACCTGTTTCCCCTATGGCTGTTTCGAATATTCTAGCACACTAGGAATCCACCTATGACCCATCCCTCTCCTGCTGATCTTGATTCGACCCATCATGGTCCTGAGTATGGTTAGCGTAGCATCAGTGTTTACCCAAAAGAAGATCGCTTGGTGAATACTAAGCGTCGTCTTCCTCATCATCTTGGATCTAGCACTAGATCCCGTCCATGTTTCCCAAGGCATCTGGACCTATGCAGAAGCGCAAGGACGATACGGAGTCCCCTTGACGAATTATCTGGGTTGGATCTTTAGCGGAACGATCAGTGTTTGCCTATTATTTAGCATCATCGATATAAAAAAACCCAGCATCCCGCTAGCATTTATCATGGGATGATGGTGTCTGCTGGGGTATTTTTGGGGCTTGTTTTTGGTGAGTGTGGTGATGTAGAATAATGGATGAAAATAAGAAGATAGACACCCTGATAAGGTGTTTTTTTTTGCAATTATCTTGCGTTTTGAATAGAATATAGGAAGTAACTTTTATCTAGATCCCCATGATGAAAAAAATCTTATTTCTCCTTATCATCTGATGTTCACTTCTTTCTATCAATGCTTCTGCACAAAATTGATTTGATGAATCAGAATATACTGAATTAGAGAATTATGCGTGAGTCCTCTCTCTAGAGCATGGATATGAACTAATAAATATCGATGAAAACACAGTAGAATATTTCTATAAATGAGAAAGTATCTGAACTGAAAATGACAAAGAATTTCTTCATACGAGTTTCACATTTTCTACTAATAAGGGAGATTATCTTATCAATCATTCACAAATATATCTCAATTGAGATTTTCTTAATACAATAGAAGATTCTCCAATCTTATTCTATGAAAATTCTTATCTGGGGACCCCAAATTGAGTCTTCAAACTAATTAGTCAATCATACTGGGATCGAACTAACAAAAGAAAAATAGTATTGAAAATGCCGAAAGCAGACCCCTCTTCGTTCAAAGTTTGGTGAGATAAAACAAGCTCTGACAACTACCATGTATATCATGAAACAGAGGTAGTTACAGGACTAGAATGATCATCATTCGAATCACTTGCGCGAAATTACTTCAAAAGTAACTGAGTTTTGTATGAGTGAACACCTAGAAACTCAGAAGAGAACTTCATATTAGATGGCTTTACAGAAGAGTTTTTCGAAAAAGTAGAATCTATTAATCCTGGGAATTTTGAAGTAGTGGATGATTATTTCACAAAAAATAGCACCTGAATCTATCATAAAGAAAAAAAAGTTGAGTGAATTGACCCTTGAACATTCATACCCCTTTGAAAGAATTATTATAAGGATAAAAATTGAGCGTATGTTTCTTTTAGTGAAAATTGAGAATGATCTCCGCTACCGAAAATTAGCAGTGATTCATTATCTTTCGAAGTAATTACTCCTGAAATAGACTCAGAATTTTGAGAAGTTATGGGTTTTGCAAAAGATTCTAATAGCATACACTTTATGTGAGAAGTGATTTCTGAGGATGTAGATTGATTTGTTGCAATGACAAATCTTGTTTGAAAAGATTCAAGTAAGGTCTATTGCCTATGATCATGAAATAATAATATCGATGTTGAAACTTTTAAACTAATTCAAGCTAAACAACCTGAAAAATTAGATTCTGAGCCAATACATTTCAAAGATAAAAATCACGTTTATCAACTTAATTTCACATTCAATACATCTCAATCATATTGTACACAGGTCTGAGAATTCGATTGATCAACATTTGTTCAGTTAAATAGTAGATACTACACTGACAAGTCTTGAGTATATTATACCTCAAGTTGATTTAACAAGGTACGCAAAGTACAAGCAGATCTAGATACATTCGAATTAATTCAAGATGATAATTTAGTGCTATCAGCATGATTTGCTAAAGATAAAGATACTTTGTACTTCATTTGACTCCCAATACCAAAGGGCACATTTAATAAAGACACATTTAAAGTGATTTGAGTTGATACATATCAAGATAAAAATTGAATATATGAATGAAATATTTCTTGAATTAGTGGATCAGATGAATTGATTATTGATGTAAAGGAAGTTATTCAGATAGACTCTGCAGATTCTATTTTAGATGCTCAAACAATTTTGGATATGTAATTCTGCGTACAAAATAATCAATCAAAAAACCTACCATCCCGCTAGCATTTATCATGGGATGATGGTGTCTGCTGGGGTATTTTTGGGGCTTGTTTTTGGTGAGTGTGGTGATGTAGGAGATTCCACATATAGCTTCATTGTATGTTACTCTCCTTCTATTGAAAGACTTACAATAATCATTCACTTGTAAGAAAAGCCCTATAATAAATCAATAATACATGAGTAATACTTTTAGTTTTCTCGTATACTTCTGGAGTAAATGTATCAAATGATAAAGTATCTTCGCCAATAGCATTATCAAGATGGATACAATTCCTATGTATTCTCAATTGGTCTAAATATTCATGAAGCTTCTCACTCAACTGATCGTCTATTGTCGCATCAGTAAAGTAATCTCATGGTTCTAGCACTCAAAGTTCAGATATTATTTTAATACAATGAACAAAATCTAATCTTTTTATTTCAGTATCAGTTTTAATAATTCTTTTCTTTCAGCGAATAGAGAGCGAATTATACTCAGGATCAACAGCCTTAAGATGGGTGCCTGAAATTGGTAGAATTTCACGCCAATCTTCTTTTATACACGACTCACATGATCTAATTTTATCTTGTAATTCTGGAGTTCATTCATCAATACATAGTCTCACGATCGATTTAGTAGCAACCTCAACTATACTACCAACTTGAATAACAAAATCTCTAATTAAGTGAGAAATTACGTCTCAATTACTCAACTCCAAACCTTCTTTAATCAACTTACTCAGAAAAAGAGCATATCTATATGCCTCAATACAATTTATTTCTGTTTCTCATCATACATAAGACAATTTTGAATCAATATATGATGTATCTGATACATCTACATCTAATTTATACATGATTTTTTAAGAGAAGATTAGATTGGTAGCTTCCTGCTTATCTAATTCAGCAACTTTTATCTTTCTTCTAAGTTTATCTCATTTATTTATTTTTCAATCCAAAACTCATGCTATTTTTTCAAGCATACTTATATCTGCATCTGAAAAATTCTGAATTGATTTCAAGTACTTGGAATTTTCTTTTTTGATAATATTCTTAGGCATTATGATATATTAATAATAAATATACTTAATTAGTATAATGATAAGAACAAATTAATGCAATGCAAACTTTCAATCTTTCTGAAAACTTTAAACTTTTTGGGTGCACGTGAGGATGAGACGAATCAAGTACTAAAATGAGGCAATGAGACATGAGTTTAGATTCATGCATCCTTGAAACATCAGATCTTGAGGTAAAGCGTCTTTTTGGATGCAAAGCGAA
>CALGNI010000039.1 GCA_937958645.1 Candidatus Absconditabacterales bacterium | reverse complement strand
TAGTGTGGTACGAGAAGAAAATCCAATGAGGTCAATTGCAATTATGACTTGAGTGGTAATAAATACCCCGATCCCTTGTGGTCGGGGATTGGGAGCGAATGAAATTGAGTGAGGAACGAACGAAATGAATGAGTCTTTATTAAAGTTTTAAATAAGAATGAATAAAACGTTCACATAATAATCACCCACAGTAATAGAATAGTAAATATGTTTATCATAGACTAATTTTATATACTCAATCTCCCCATGAAAAAACTCCTCCTAATAATCCTCCTCCTCATATCACTCCCAACACTAGCATACGATATGACCCTAGAAGATCAGAAAATAATTGAAGATTTGCAGCCGATGATCCAGGTGATTCATGATGATAATCCTGTGAGGTTTGATACTATTTTGGGCAAACTGAGTCTGGTATTGACTACACTAGATCAAGATACTCGTGTGTTTAGTGTCTTGGAGTACTTAGATGAAACGATGTATCAGATGAAAGTTTCCTATGAACAAGAAGTAATTATTGAATTAGACTTTGATGCGTTGGAAATAGAAGTACAAGAGCCAGTATATCTTGAGCCTAAGGAAGAAGAAGTGGAGCATGAAGATTTGCTGGATGGTCTAAATGAAGCCTTTGGTTATACAGATGACGACTTTGATGATCAAGATCAAGAGGTGGAAGAAAAAAATGATTCAGACGAACAAGAAGAGTTGGCTGACTTGTTTGATGACCTAAATGAGATAGGGTTTGACGAAGAAGATAATGATGACAATAATAATGAGGAAGATGAAAAACAGGAACAGGAACTTAGTTGACTTGAACAACGTCATTTGGAACGCCAACAGTTGAAAGATGAATATGAAAGAGAGCGTTTGCAGTACTATCAAGATGCACATGAACAAGAACAAGCTGAAAACAGCTACGCTGAAGACGATCAAGAAGAATTCGAACTAGATTTCTCTGACGCCTTCGAAGCTCTTGAGGATGACGATGATGAAGATAGTGACGAACCCACTGATTATTATCAAGAAGAGATAGGAGACTATGAAGTGCCAGAGACAGATGACGATATCCCTGCTGATCTGGATATCTATGAAGATAGTGTGTGATATAATGTCTCTGATCAAGGGTTTAGTTTTGATTATGATTTTTAGGATATAAGGTCTCGTGCCAAAAAACGTTTGGTGCATAGTATGGAACGAAAGGTAAATATAGGTTCAAAGATCTAGCAAAAGGACAGTCACTCTCGTGTAACATAGCTACGTTCTGAAATCCAGTAAATGGAGTAAGAGCCTGCCGAACCAAAGTCATCAAGCTATCAGACCTAAAAGGTCCAGCATGATACACGCAATGTGCAATGCATGGCGGAACTTGTAAAGTGCCAGCAAATGCAAAAGTAGCCTATGGAGTCGATGGTAAGTATGATTATAAGACGACTGCGAAAGCTGTAGCATGCAATACGAGTGAGTTCAAAGATGTAGCTAAAGGGAAGCTGAAGGGGTGTTGGTATGAGGTGATAGTGGAGAAGGTGGTTGAAGAGGAGGAGGTTGAGGAGAAGGAAGAAGTTGGTAAGGATACAGTTTGAGTAAGAGAAGAAGAAAAATTGTGGATTGAACCACTAGAGATGGTAGTAATAGAAGTCCCTGAAGGTTGAAAATGGGAATATGATCAGAAAATCTATAAAATAACAAAAGTTCCAGATGGTGTTAGGTTGGTTAGAGATGATAAAACAGTTCAGATTGCAAGTGCTGGCAATGGGGCGAACGTAATTAGTATTGCTAGTACGCAAGAAGAAAGTAAAATTGATCTATGAAAAATTTGACTTGAATGATGGAAGCAGGTAGATAACTCTGATATACAAATACAATTTAATCTAAATCAGAAATTAAAAGAGCAATATATACTAGAGGTTAAAAATCAGTGATCAAATAATTATACTGATTTATGATATCTCTCATATACAGTGACAAATAATTCAACTGAAACTTACCGTAAAAGATATTCTATACATAAAAATAAAATCTGATGAGTAAATCTTAAGACCACATGAGAACCATATAAAATTGACTACGATATATCGAAAAGTAGTCGATGAAGAGATAAAAGCTTGAGAATAGCAAAAGTGTATATTGAGGGACTTCCAAATCAGGTAGCAGCATCATGTTTGACTGAAGTATGAGCCGATATCTGAAGTGAGCTAGATGAATCAGATTGTGTGCCATTTAAGAATGATGAATCAAATTTTGGACTTATTTGAGGTAAGCAATATGATCGATGGATGCATCTTAAGCAACCAGGTAAAAAAGTATATTTGTATATAGAGATCTGATGAAAAGGATTTGATTGAACAAAGGTTGAGTGAGAGAATAACCTATATTGGTCCAAAGATGTAAGAATAGAAATAAATACTGTAGAATGAAGATGGGAAGTTGTAAAGGATACAGCCAGATGAAAGGTAGTGCAATTAAATAATGAGTGGCAAACTGTACCAGCACCGATTAGAGAAAGAGTGGAGGGGGTAGTTACAGCAGGAGTTTGATGACTTCAAGTCGTTTGGTGATGATGAGAAGTTATTGCTTGATCAGTGGTGTGTGTAAGTTGAGTAGTGATAGCTTGTGCTGAGGTTGCATTATGAGCTAGTGATGTTATTTGATGAATCACTACAACAGCAGAGTGACTAGCTGAGTTAGCTGCTTGAAAAGACTATGATTGGGAATATTATCCAATAGATGAACAAATTGAATCAATTGGTATTCCATGATCACTATGAACGGCAACTATAGTATTGATGAATTTAGATCCAAGAGGAATAAGAAAAGTATTTAAAAAATTCCTAACTGATGATTGAACGATATTAAAGAACAAAGATTTATTTCAGCCTACAAGTAAATTGTTTCAATGAAATAAAGTGTATATTAAAAAAGATAATGGTTATTATTATTACAGAGATAATTTACATAAAGATCATTTAGAGGTCTTTAATAAGAAGTGAAAGTATGTATGAGAAGCTGATCCTGTTACTTGAATTGTAAATACATCTAAAGAAGATAAAACTAAATCTATAAAAGATTTAATAAAATAAGAGTTATTTAATTTCTTTAGTATAACATGGCTGAATCTAAAATAGATACTACGAATATTATTGTTAATATAAGGCATAATGTATTTAATGATGATGGGTTTTTATGAAAACTGTATAATAAGCATGTTTTTGATTCTAAATCATTTAAATCACTGATTCTTTCGTTAAAAGAACTGAAAAAGGATGAAGCAATGCTTGAAAAAAGTATAGTTGATTCGTTACTTCAGTTGTTTGCTATCACTCAAGCGATAAGATACGAAATGAGGCTATATGATCTAAAGTTAAATATTTCTATTGATAAATATGATGATTATTTTGATTTATTGCAATGAAGAATCTTTGATATCGTTAGTATTGAAAAAGCTGAAGAATGAATTAGCTAGTTATCCTGAGGAAATATATAAATTGCTAACAAAGTTATCAAAGAGGAGTATGCTATTCGCGTAGCTGCTGATGTGTTGTCATTAGGATGAGAACTAGATACAGTTTCTGATAAGAGATTGAATTTCCCTCAGCAACTTGAGAGGATCTTTATAATGATTGAAATATGATTTAAATGTAATAAAGTCGAATATCATAAAAATGGAATCTAATTAAATCAGATTAGAAAAAATCTAAACCCTTTACTTTCTCCCCCTTCCCCATGAAAAAACTCATCCCTATCCTTACCATCCTCACTCTCTCAAGCACCGCATTCTCCTATACACTCACCACGACTGATAGAGCTCTTGTAGATTCTTTTGAACCAAAGATCGAGGTGATGATGGAAGAAGAGAATGATAAATTTATGAAGATCATCGATAAGCTGGATGTCTTGTTACCAGCTTTTGATACAGATACCCGTATATATGGTGTCCTAGACTATCTTCAGCAGACAATGATACAGATGATTCCTGAAGAGCCGACGGTGATACAAGAGTTGAATCTCGAAGGTCTCTTTGGAGAACTCCTGGACGAAGATGAGCATGATAGTGTAGGTATTGCTTGATCTGCGATGAATCAAGGAGAAATGCAAAATGCTGATGAAAAGAAGCTGGATCTAGGAGATAATGAGACTGATCAAATTGGTCAAGAGAGTGAAAATAGTGAGTTAGATAGTGAAGAAGATGAACAGCAGGAACAAGAATTAAATGAAGTTGAACAACGCCATCTACTGCGTCAACAACAGAAGGATGAATATGAGCAAGAACGTCTAGAATATCATAAACAAGAATATGAAAAACGACATGCATGAAAACAATACTTTTATGAATTTAATTAAAGTATGAAAAAATCAAATATTAAAATTATGCTTAAGCAACTATGAGGGCCAATATCAATAAATTACCAAATAACCTCTCATACATCAATTACTGTTAGTTTATTTGAGTTTCATATTGAAAATTTAGATAGAGTAGATGATTATAATATTTCAGAACTATATTCACTATATAAGCTAATAGAGTTTATTATGATTGAGTTAAGAGAAGATGAATTCAGTACTGTTACATGATTAGATTTTTATAAAGATTGATATTGAACACTTGATGATATATTGAAAAAAATCAGAAGTCTTTAGAAGATCGGAGACTTTGATATGTAGAAGGGAGAAAGAGTGTCGTTGACGCTCTTTTTCTTTTTCATAATTACTTCTTTGATACACGCTGTGTGCAAAAGATAATGTTCAAGTAGCCTATGGAGTCGATGGTAAGTATGATTATAAGACGACTGCGAAAGCTGTAGCATGCAATACGAGTGAGTTCAAAGATGTAGCTAAAGGGAAGCTGAAGGGTTGTTGGTATGAGTTGATAGTGGAGAAGGTGGTTGAAGAGGAGCCATTAGAGGAGATAAAACCTACACCAGTACCACAACAACAAATCACCCCTTCAGACACCATAGAAGTAGTCCATTTATCATGACTATGATTCAGTTTTGTGTCAATAGAAACTTCTGGTATCCCGAAGGAAGTAGGAATTGAGTATAAAAACGGAGACATCCAAAAGATTGTAGTTGATGGCACCAGCTATGTAGACATTGCCGAATCAAACAAATGAGCGTTTAGAGGATATTATCTTGATCAAGAAAATACAAAATATGTAAGTGAGTATGATGAGTATAGTGAGGTTGGAATTGCTAGTGCTTGAGTAGAGATAGCCTGAACGCCTGAACGATGTACATATAATGGAAAGTCTTATATAAAACCGTACTATTGAGAATGCACAAATTGATCAAATAACAAACCATGGAAATGCAATTCATGAAGCGATTTAAATAGTGTATCATGTATTTATGATATTGCGGATACTAGCTTATTAGTAGGAAAGTGGAATTTTGAATTAAGGATGAAAAAATTGCTTTCTGAGTTTTCAATAGAATCATTAATAAGTGCTAGAAATGCTTTAAATTGGAATAACGAGTATAAAGAATATAGAGATACGGTAAATTATATCATTGATTTCTATCTGAATAGTATCGCACCATCTCTAAATAACATATGACTTGAGATTGAGAATTTTGAATACACATCAACAGTGTATCAATGATATGTATGATGAGTATATTATGAGGTTGATTGAGAATATGATTCAACATGAATAGAATTTAAAGAAAATGAGAATTGATCAATCAAAACAATGATTTTTACCAATTCTGATGATAATTCTTATTGATGAATGATTAATCCTATCAATTGTTGAAGTTGATGTAATTGATATATGGTCAGATCGTTTGCAAAAAAATGATCAAATGTAGTTTATGATAATTGATGAGCTTGGAGTTGGGTTT